>NZ_CAWMRY010000022.1:0-80411 GCF_963870295.1 Aeromonas sp. ANP5
TTTAGTTGACCACTACAATAAGGGCTAACGAGTGAGGGAGGCATGATGCCTCCCTCTTTTTATTGCATGCCAGTCAGGGCAAGGGTTGGAGCCAAATTGACTCTTTAATCATGGAGCTACTTTTGATATTCAATATCTCGAATATTTAGTCATAGAAGTGCTTAACTGACTGGCCTTACGCCATAAGGCGCCTTTTTATCCTTCAGTTACCGCCGGATCAGTTGAAGAACCAGTAACCGCGGTTGACCAGACGGGTCAGCAATTGCAGGAAACCGGCCTGATCGGCCAGCTCCACCATGTCGGCCTGGGTGATGATGTCTTTGTCACACAAGAGCGAAATGGCTGCCGCGTCTTCGCTCTGCAGAGTCCAGGCTTCGCCGTCGATGAAACACTGCTGGCTCTCGCCGCTAAACCAGACGGTGCGCAGACCCGGCACCTTGATGGCGGGTTCGCCCTGGGTCAGCAGGTCGGCCACTTCCTCGGCGCTATAGTCCGGCTCGACCGGATTGACGTCCAGATCGTGCTTGGCCTCGGAGATCATGGTGCCGAACCACTCCTTGAACAGGGTCTCGTCATCGAGAGCCTGCTGCATCAGCTCGCGCAGACGGTGCAGCTCGTGTGGCTGGATCTCGCCGTGACGGGCGCGGGGCTTGAGATCGGCATCGCCGTAACGCTCGGTACGCACCTCGTTGTCGATCAGGTGATCGGCAAAGGAGGAGATAAGCGCCTTGGCATCTGGTGCGCGGAAACCCACCGAGAAGTTCATGGAGGGCTCGATGGCGTAGCCTTCGTGGGGGAATCCGGGCGGAATGTAGAGGATGTCGCCCGGCTCCATGATGACGTCGATGATCGCCTCGAACGGCTCGCAGTGCAGCAGGGCGGCATGGGCGGCGAACTCGTTGAGCGGCTTGGCATCGCCAACCCGCCAGTGGCGTTTGCCCAGACCCTGGGTGATAAACACATCGTAATTGTCGATGTGGGGGCCGACACCCGCATGGGGGGTGGAGAAGCTCACCATCACATCGTCAAAGCGCCAGCCCGGAATGAACTGGAACGGCACCGCCAGCTCGTTCACCTCGGGGGCCCAGTGGTTGCAAGCCTGTACCAGAATGGTCCAGTTCTCTTCGCCCAGATGGTCGTAGGATTCGAAGGGGCCGTGGGCAGCATCCCACTTGCCGTCGAAACGGGTGACGAGGCGGGACTCTACCACCTCTTCCATGGCCAGACCCGCCAGCTCGTCCGGGCTGATGGGATCCTGAAAGTCCTTGAAGCCACCCTTGATAAGGAGCGGGCGCTTCTGCCAGTAGTGCTCAAGGAAGTGAGCGATATCCAGATTGAGTTCGTACATGCTGTTTCTCGTGTCTCGCAAAGAGGTTTTGCCCAAGGCGGGCTTGGGAAAAGCCACTCGGGATCCTGCCGTGGCAGGGAAAATAACAGGGGCCCTGTGGCGTATCGTGCACAGGGCCCCTTCGTCACTGCCGGTTGGCTTACTTCAGCAGATCAACCAGACGCTGGGCGTCACCGATGTAGTTGGCCGGGGTCAGCTTCTTCAGCTCAACCTTGACAGCTTCCGGCAGCTCCAGGGTGTCGATAAAGGTACGCATCCCTTCGGCATCGACGCGGCGGCCACGGGTCAGCTCCTTGAGCTTCTCGTAAGGCTTCTCGATACCGTAGCGGCGCATCACGGTCTGGATCGGTTCGGCCAGCACTTCCCAGTTGGCATCCAGATCGGCGGCCATGGCGGCGTCGTTGGCTTCCAGCTTGGAGATACCCTTGAGGGTCGCCTGATAGGCAATCAGGGAGTAACCCACCGCCACACCCAGGTTGCGCAGCACGGTAGAGTCGGTCAGATCACGCTGCCAGCGGGAGATAGGCAGCTTGCTCGCCAGATGCTGGAACACGGCGTTGGCCAGACCCAGATTGCCTTCGGAGTTCTCGAAGTCGATGGGGTTGACCTTGTGCGGCATGGTGGAGGAGCCAATTTCACCGGCGATGGTGCGCTGCTTGAAGTGGCCCAGGGAGATGTAACCCCACACATCGCGGTCGAAGTCGATCAGGATGGTGTTGAAGCGGGCCATGGCGTCGAACAGCTCGGCGATATAGTCGTGCGGCTCGATCTGAGTGGTGTAGGGGTTCCATGTCAGACCCAGGGAGGTAACAAACTCCTCGGAGAACTGGTGCCAGTCCACATCCGGGTAGGCGCTGAGGTGGGCGTTGTAGTTGCCGACCGCACCGTTGATCTTGCCGAGGATCTCCACCGCCATGATCTGCTTGAACTGGCGCTCAAGACGGTAGGCGACGTTGGCCATCTCCTTGCCCATGGTGCTTGGGGTCGCCGGCTGGCCGTGGGTGCGGGAGAGCAGCGGCATGTCACGATACTCATGAGCCAGGCGCTTGAGCTCGCCGATCAGCTTCTCGCAATAAGGCTTGATGACCTCTTCGCGGGCGGTTTTCAGCATCAGACCGTGGGAGTTGTTGTTGATGTCTTCCGAGGTGCAGGCGAAGTGGATGAACTCGCTGACAGCCGCCAGCTCCGGGTTCACTTCGACTTTCTCTTTGAGGAAGTACTCCACCGCTTTCACATCATGGTTGGTGGTGCGCTCGATCTGTTTGATGCGGGCGGCGTCGCTCTCGTTGAAGTTGCTGACGATGCCGTCGAGCAGGGCGTTGGCGGCCGCGCTCAGGGCAGGGACTTCCGGGATCCCGGCGTGGCTGGCCAGTTTCTGCAACCAGCGAACCTCGACTTCAACGCGAAAACGCAGCAGGCCGAATTCGGAGAAGATAGGGCGCAGGGCATCGGCCTTGTCGCCATAACGACCGTCAATCGGGGAAACAGCAGTCAGCGCGGACAGCTCCATGGGGTGAACTCCTGATGATTTGTGTGGGGGATCCGTATTCACTTGCGCGCCGGTCGGGGTGTATCAAGGCTGATGTGCGGCTGTTCACCTTGTCCTCCCTCTGCCTGCGCGCAAGCCAATGATTAGTAACGCTTGGCCAGTTCCACCATCTTCTTGCGAGCGAAGATGATCTGGGTGCGGCTGCCACCGAGCTGGCGCCACAGCACCACGGCGCGGATGCCCGCCAGCAGCAGGGCGCGCACCTTGTGCTGCACCAGCGGCTGCTGCAGGAACAGCGGGGTGCCGGCCACCTGGATGCGCGGCCCGATGGGGCTGATAAGATCGCTGTAGATGCTCGCCATGTTGGCCAAAATCTGCTCGTCGAGCAGATCGAAGTGCTGTTGCTGGCGGCCAATCTGGCTGATCCGCTCACCCAGCATGTTGAGGATGTCCTTGCGCTTGGCCAGCTTGCGCTCCAGCGCAATCAGGCTTACCACGTAGCGGGTCAGCTCGGCATTCTTCTGGCTGCCGTCGGCACCCAGCTGCTCGACCAGCGCACGGTAGCCGTCGCGAATGGCCAGATGGGTGTTGTTGAACACCTCGAGCGGCTGGCTCGGGTTGGTCACCAGAATGCTGGAGAGGCTCTCGCGCAGGGCGGCCTCGTCACAGCTGCCGTCTCGGGCCACCTTCTGCACCAGATACGCGGCTTGGCAGATGCCGGCAAAGGCCATTGTTCTGTCTTGGAATTTATCGCTCACGTCTGCTGCCTTCTGTTAAGGATTCAAACCGGATGGCTGAAACGTTGTTCGATGATGCCGCCGCCCAGACACACTTCCCCGTCGTAGAAGACGGCGGATTGGCCCGGGGTGACCGCAGCCTGCTTTTCGTCGAAGATGACCCGGATGGTCTCGTCGTCGATGGGCTGGATCAGGCAGGGGATATCCTGCTGACGGTAGCGGGTCTTGACGGTGCAGCGACGCGGCTCGCGGATCGGAGTGCGATCCACCCAGTGCAACTGGCTGGCAATCAAACCATCGGAGTAGAGACGGGGATGCTCGCCCTGCGCCACCACCAGCACGTTGCGTTCGACCTCTTTGTCGACCACATACCAGGCCTCTTCGGTGGCATCTTTGCGACCACCGATGCCGAGCCCCTTGCGCTGGCCCAGGGTGTGATACATCAGACCCTGATGCTCGCCGATCACCTTGCCATCCACGGTCTCGATTTTGCCGGGCTGGGCGGGCAGGAACTTGGCCAGGAAGTCCTTGAACTTGCGCTCGCCGATAAAGCAGATGCCGGTGGAGTCTTTCTTCTTGGCGGTGATGAGATCCAGCTGCTCGGCGATGCGGCGCACCTCGGGCTTCTCCAGATCGCCAACCGGGAACAGGCTCTGACCCACTTGCTTCTCGCTCAGGGTATAGAGGAAGTAGCTCTGATCCTTGTTGGTATCGAGACCGCGCAGCAGGCGCGGGCGGCCGGTGCTGTCGTCACGGCGCACATAGTGGCCGGTGGCGATGTAGGTGGCACCCAGCTCTTCGGCGGCAAATTCGAGGAACGCCTTGAACTTGATCTCCTTGTTGCAAAGGATATCGGGGTTTGGCGTGCGGCCAGCCTTGTACTCTTCGAGGAAGTGCTCGAACACATTGTCCCAGTACTCGGCCGCGAAGTTGATAGTGTGGAGTTTCATCCCCAGCTTGTCGCAGACGGCCTTGGCATCAGCCAAATCCTGGGCGGCAGAGCAGTACTCGTCCGTGTCGTCTTCTTCCCAGTTCTTCATGAACAAGCCTTCGACCTGATAGCCCTGCTGCTGGAGCAGGTAGGCCGAGACGGAAGAATCCACGCCGCCGGACATGCCGACGATCACCTTGATTTGGCTGTTGTCTGTCATTAGTCGAAGTTACCAGTTCGTTTAAACGGGGCGTATTCTACCAGAGTTTTGCGCCCCCGGTCACATATCCATGCCGCAGTTCCCATCAGGAGCCTGATAGCAGGAAATCGTTTTTCTGTTTGTCAGCACCATGATGAAAAAATGGTGCCAAACGATATCGGATAGCCTGTTCACGATCTGTCACGAGAGGCCGTCAGCAAGGTAAAGAGCAGCGCAGGAACCGGAACGTATAGATATACGTGAGCTTTCCTGATTGCAAACAAGCGAGCAGCACATGAGCCTTGATCACGGCCTCGCAGTAAGAGCGTGGACAGGTTCTCAGATAAAGGCCTTGAGGGCCGACAGCGGCAGCCGTGTACCCGCCAGATAATCCTGAATGCACTGCCACACCAAGGGGCTGCGCAGGGCCGGTTTGCATTCCGCTATTTCTTCAAGAGTGAGCCAGTGGCAAGCCAGCACATCACCGTCAGGATCCTCTGGATGGTGCTGACCCGGCGCTTTTTCAAGGTCGAAGATGATGGCGGTGCGCACATAGGTGGCCTCGCTGTCGGCCGGTTTGAACAGATAGGTACCAAGCCAGGCGGTCGGTGTGGCGGTCAGACCCGTCTCCTCTTTCAGCTCACGACAGGCCGCTTCAAGCAGGTTTTCCCCCGGCTCCACATGGCCGGCGGGTTGGTTGAAACGGCGCTGGCCTTTTATCTCCTCTTCCACCACCAGAAAGCGCCCCTGCCACTGCACCAGGGCGGCGACCGTCAGGCGCGCCTCCATGCGGGCGTGGCTGGTGGTCGATTGCTCTGCCTGATTGCTCATCATGACTCCTTGTCGCTGCTATCGGGATTGCCCGCACGGGCGGGTCTGCGTGCCGTTCCTCGCCCGCTGCTGCGGGGTTTGCCGCTGGTCGGGTTTGAAGTTGAACGCTCGGTTGGGTGAGTGCTGCGGGGGCGTTCGTCCCGTCTCGGCTGGCTGGGCCGCCGTGGCGCATCCCCTGCCGGTTTGGCCGGTTTGGCGGTATGAGCGCCTAAACGGGATGATGAGGGTCGCGGGCGACTGCTGGAGCTCGGCGCCAGCTCGGGGGCGGGCAGGCTGCGGCTCTCGCCGGGAGCCAGACCATCTAGCGTCCAGTCACCGATGGCGTAGCGAATAAGGCGCAAGGTGGGGTGGCCGATATGGGCGGTCATCCGCCGCACCTGCCGGTTGCGCCCCTCGATAATCTTGATCTCCAGCCAGCTGGTGGGGATCTCCTTGCGCTCGCGAATGGGCGGATTGCGCGGCCACACCGCAGGTTCATCCATGATGCGCGCCCCAGCGGGCAGGGTCATGCCGTCATTGAGCTCCACACCGGCGCGAAGGGCAGCCAGTTTCTCCTCGCTCGGAATGCCTTCCACCTGCACCCAGTAGGTCTTGGGGGTCTTCTCCCCGGGCTGGGTGAGGCGTGCCTGCAGCTTGCCATCGTTGGTGAGCAGCAGCAGCCCCTCGCTGTCGCGGTCAAGCCGCCCTGCGGCATAGATGCCGGGCTCTTTGATGTAATCCTTGAGAGTCTCGCGCCCCCCCTCGTCGGTGAACTGGCAGAGCACCATGTAGGGCTTGTTCAAAAGCAGCAATTTGCGATCCGCTGGGGCCAGCTCCGGTTTGCGGGGGGATGCATGGCGGGGGGCGGCTGGTTTGGCCGCCGTGCGCGGGGCGTTATCGCGCGGCGTACGGTTGACAGAGAGACGGGAGCGGGGAGATTTCATCGGATACACACTTCAGACAGACGATGGCAGCGAGTGTACCACAGGGTGCTGAGGGCAGGATGAATGGCTGGCGTTACAGCAAGCAGCGCCCAGAGCCAATTCGCCTAGCTCAGCAGGCTCTCGATGACGATAGCCTGACGGGCGGGGGCCGAGCCCGCCAACAGCAGGGCGTGGCTGACCACATCATCGATCATCGCTTGCGCCAGTCGGGTAAGGGGGCGCAGGGTCTCCCGTCCGCTACCAACCGGCACCGCCAGCAGAATAACGGTCTGCACCGGCCCGATTTGAGAGCCCCACTCGATGGGCTCCTTGCAATTGAGCAGGGTCAGCGCTGGCTGGCTGATCCCTTCGCTCAATACATGAGGCATGGCAAGGCCGGGGCGGATGATGGTGGCCGAGACCTGCTCGCGCCGCTCCACCGCGGCGGTCAGTGTGGCGCGGTCGGTGATCAGCTCGGCGGGCAGCAGATCGATCAGATGCTCGAGCGCTTCGGCCTTGGTCAGCGGCTCTGGGCTGTGGGCCAGCTGGCGCAGGGCAAAATGGTAGTCGGGCAGGGCGTTGGCCAGTCGCAACTCCGCCAGCGCGGCGGTGCGCGGGCGCACCAGCGGTTGACCCAGTTCGCCGCACCAGCAGGTGAAGGCCATGTGGGCAAGCTCGGCATCGCACCCTTCGATCTGCAACTGGCAGAGATCGCCGGGTTGGGTGGCGAGGGTCAACAGGGAGAGCAGGTTGCTGGCGGCAACGGTCTGACGCCGGGTGAGGTTGGCGCAGCGGATGGTGGATTTGAACATCCCCGCCAGCCGGTTCAACTGCTTGGCCTGGGTGATGCTCAACCCCTGCTGACAGTAGAAGGTGATTTCGCGGGTCAGCATCAGGCCGGGATCGGCAGGGCCTTGAGTACGGCGTTGGCATCCAGCAGCACGGTTTCCAGTCTCACCTGATGGATGGTGCAGCCGAGGAAGCGCTCTTTCTGCTCAATCTCGATATCGGAGGCAATCAGTACCAGGTCGGCGCTGGCAATATCGCGGGCGGTCAGCATGTTTTCCATGCCCATGGCGCCCTGAGTCTCGACCTTGATCTTGAGTCCCAGCCCAGTGGCGGCTTTTTGCAGGGCATCGGCAGCCATATAGGTATGGGCAATACCGGTCGGGCAAGCGGTGACGGCGACGATCTTCATCTGCTCTCTGTGATGCTGACAAGGGGGAGCAACAAGATAGCGCCAGCGGGGGGCTTTTACCAAAAGTCCATGTGAAAAGTGGGATCTTGATGGGGATATGCCCGTCCCTTGAACGGCTGTGCAGGCTCATGCCGGGCCAGTCGGGATTGGGATTTTCCCAAACAACAAGGGCCACCCCTGTGGGTGGCCCTGAACAATCTGCGTCTGTTGTTATGGCTATCAGGCGGTCTGGGCGGCCAGCTCGGCGGCTTTCAGTTCTCGCTTGATGCGGCGGATCTTGCGCTCTTCGGCGACCGCGACACAACCCATCAGTACCAGACAGGCGGCGGCTGCGATATCCAGCGCCGCGAAGGTGCCGGTCCAGCCGGTCAGACCGAAGATGGGGGTGCCATCGGCGATCATGCCCAGACCCAGTTTGGCGAAGCTGTCACCAATCAGGTAAGCAAAGGTGCCCTTGACGCCATCGGCCACACTGATGCCCTGCTTGGGGACGAAGCCCACGGCGGCGACGCCGATCAGCAGTTGCGGACCAAACACCAGGAAGCCCAAAGTGAACAGGGAGCCCAGGAACATAAACTGGGTGGTCGCATGCTGGTAGAGACCCAGGGTCGCGATGATCAGCGCCAGTGCCACGCAGGCAACCAGACCACGACGGCCATTGGCCAGATCGGAGAGGTAACCCCACATCAGGGTGCCGACCAGTGCGCCCACTTCGAAGAAGGTAAAGCCCTGAATAGCCACGTCTTTGGAGAAGCCCAGCTCCTGGTGGGCATAGACGGTGGACCACTGGTCGATACCGATACGCACCACGTATAGGAAGATGTTGGCAAAGCAGAGCAGCCAGATCACCTTGTTGAGCAGCACGTACTTCACGAAGATCTGCCACTTGGTCAGCTTCTGCTCCTCGGTGGCGATATCTTCTTCGCTCGCTACTTCGTCAAACAGCTCTTCCACCTTGCCCAGGCCATAGGCTTCCGGCGAATCGCTACCAAAGCGCAGGCCGATAAAGCCGACGATCAGCGCGATGATGGAGGGGAAGATAAACATGCCGAGCACGTTGCCATCAAACAGGTAGTTGGCACCGAACAGCGCCACACCGGCTGCACCGGCACCGCCCACGTTGTGGGAGAGGTTCCACATGCCCAGATAGGTGCCGCGCTTGTTGCGAGGGGTCCACTTGGTGATGGTGGAGTAGCTGCACGAACCGCCACAGCTCTGGAAGAAACCGCTCAGCGCATAGAAGAAGATCATGAAGTAGAGGCTGAAACCGGTGCCGCCCATGCTGGCACTGAAGCCCAGCATGCAGAGCGCGGAGAGGATCAGCATCAGCGGCAGGAACTGCTTGGTGTTCTTGCCATCGGCGTAGTAGGAGACGATGGTCTTGCCCACCCCGTAGGTGATGGAGAAGCCAAGGCCGATCATGCCGAGCTCGGTCATGGAGAGACCGTACTCCTGGATCATGTCATTTTGCGCAATGTTGAAGTTCTTGCGGATCAGATACATGGTCAAATAGCCAATAAATACAACCAGATAAGATTGCATAAACGGCTTGAACCAGAGCTTGCGCCGGGCTTCGACCGGCAGGTCGAGGGTGGGGACCCGGACCTGTTGGAGCAATTTCAACATCTTCGTTCATCCTCTGCGAGATAGACGGTATTTCCGCCGCGCCCCTCATTTGTAGATAGGTTGTTCGAGGTCACGCCACGGAAGGGGGAACGGAACGTCGGGGCTGTCAGCCGTTGCTGCGCTCGACGCTCCATCCATATAAACCCGGGCCCGGCACGGGATGACGGGGCACATTGCCCATCGCGGTGCGGGTCACGACATCAGGTGAAGTGACTCTAATAAGAGGGGCAAAAAATGGCTTGAGAGCCATCCCTAGTGGGGCTAGGAAATTTTCCTAGTTTTTGCGCTTTCGCGGACAAAGCGTGAGAAACATCACACCGCTGACGCCAGATTGCTGCCATTTCAGCCAGTTTGGCACTCTGTGTGAGTGCTGGGCTGGTGGGATGGATAGGCCAGAAGGGAGCCAGGGAAAGGCAAGGGGAGAGGTGAAGGCAGAGATAAGGGAAGAGTGCTTATCGACCACTATTTCTCGGGGGCGATATTGGGAAATACGGCCCGCCAGCCATCCCAAAAAACAAGAGGCCACCCCGTGGGGTGGCCTCTTTTTATGCTCTACGAGCCGACATGGCGATGGAGGCCTCAGGCCGCCTTGGCCAGAGTTACCTCATCACTCTTTTTGACCCGCAGTTTTTTCAGGGCAACCGCCACCACGCCGGTGACGATAGCACCGCAGATCATGCAGAGCAGGGCCAGCAGCGGCTTGTTGACGGCACCCAGCAGAGCCACGATAGGGCCACCGTGGGCAACGCTGTTGGTGATGCCGAACAGGAAGGCCATCACAGCGGCGGTCATGCTGCCCAGCACGTTGGCCGGAATGACGGCCAGCGGGTCACGGGCGGCGAACGGAATCGCACCTTCGGAGATACCCACCAGACCCATGGCGCCAGCGGCTTTGCCCGCTTCGATCTCAGAAGCATCGAAGATTCCCAGCTTGCGACCGAGCACGGTCGCCAGCGACATGCCAAGGGGCGCTGCCGGGATGGCGCAAGCCATGGCGCCCATAAACTGGGTCTGACCGGAGGCGATCATGCCGACGGAGAAGAGGAAAGCCACCTTGTTGACCGGGCCACCCATATCAAAGCCCGCCATACCACCCAGCACGATACCCAGCAGCACCAGACTGCCACCGCTCATGGAGAGCAGCATGGCGTTGAGGCCGGTCATCATGTCGGCAATCGGGGCGCCGATAATGAAGATGAATACCGCAGCGATAAACAGGGAACCGACGATGGGGGCGATCAGGATCGGCACCAGCGGCTGCACCATCTTGTGGTACTGGCGAGTGGCAATCCAGCGCACCAGATAGCCGACCAGCAGGCCCGCAATGATGGCACCGATAAAGCCGGTACCGGCATCCGCGCCGTAGAAACTGCCGTTGTTGGCGATCCAGCCACCGATAAAGCCCGGTGCCAGCGCCGGACGATCACCGATGGCGTAGGCGATATAGCCCGCCAGAATGGGGATCATCAGGGTGAAGGCGGCTACGCCCACGTTGAGGATCTGGTTCCACATGCTCCCTTCCGGGATCTGCATGCCGCTCGGAGTCGGGTTGCCGCCGATGGCCAGTGCCAGCGCAATCAACAGACCGCCGGTTACCACGAACGGGATCATGTGAGAGACGCCGTTCATCAGGTAGCGATAGAGATCGGAACTGCCACCCGCGCTCTTCTCTTCACCTTTTTTATCTTCTTTGCCAGCCACATAGGCGGGGGCTTTCAGGGCTTGCTCGATCAGACCCTTGCCATCCTTGATGGGTGCCTTCACACCGGTCTTGATCAGCGGCTTGCCAGCGAAACGGGCCATGTCCACCTGCTTGTCACAAGCCACCACGATGGCGGTGGCGCGGGCGATCTCGTCCGCGGTCGGGCTGTTCTTGACGCCGATGGAGCCGTTGGTCTCCACCTTCACCTCATAACCCAGCTCCTTGGCGGCGCGCTCCAGCGACTCGGCAGCCAGATAGGTGTGGGCGATACCGGCCGGGCAGCCGGTGACACCGATGATAAAGCCCTTGTTGGTGGTCGGGGCCGCGCTCTGCTCCTCTTTCTTGGCCAGCAGCAGCGCCAGCGCATCGGCCGGAGTTTTCGCCGCCAGCAGCTTGGCGATAAAGCCCTCTTCGATCAGCTTGCCGGAGAGCTCGGCCAGCACCTCGATATGGTGGTTGGCGCCGCCATCGGGGGAGGCGATCATAAAGAAAATATGGGACGGCTTGCCATCTTCGGCGCCGTACTCGATGCCGTTGCGGCTGATGCCGATGGCGACCGCCGGGTTGCATACCGCTGCACTCTTGGCGTGGGGCAGGGCTACGCCCTCTTCAAAGCCGGTGTTGCCCAGCTCTTCGCGGGCCCACAGATCCTTGATAAAGGCCTGCTCGTCGCTGACCTTGCCTTGCGACGCCAGCAGGCGGGCCATCTCGGTGAAGACCTCTTCCTTACGCGTCGCTTTCAAATCGAGGTTGATCAGATGTTCATTGATCAAGGTGGTGATCATTGCGCTCTCCCCGCTTCCGGTGACGGAAGCTATGCGTGAGTACGTATCTACGTACTGGATAAAAATGACCTGATCATTATCGCGGCTCGCCCGCACCCTCCCTATCGGACAAATGTGCTAATCACTGGATTTTTGTGCGCAGCAAAACGGGATGTGATGAAGATCCCGTTTTCAGGCAGGACTCGTCATTTTCAGCTGCTCATCAATTTTTTCTTTAAAAACAGATAAATGAATTGATATCAGGCTCACCGCCAGGTTTGTAATGCGCCATATCAATAAATTAATCATCAGCAGGGTCTGGATTTATATGTGGTTAAACGGCGCCATCAGATGTGACCATTCTCACAAAAAGTCGCCATTTCGCCGGGCGGATTAGGATTTTTATGCGCCATTTCTCCCCCTGCCTTTTGCCCTCGCGAATAGCGGATAGGCGCGCCCTGGAATGATGCCAGGGCGAGCTTTAACGAGTCCCTAAACCTCTTCGTTGGAAAAAATAGTTTGTTGCATATGCCATAAACTGAGCGTATACATGGCATATGCCAATTACGGCGGCATCATGATCAGACGCTTATCGAGCCGAATGATGCGTGACTAAACCAGTAAAAGTTGATGCGTACGGCTCTTCATCTGGTTGCTGCAAGAGGCTGGGAACATGGCCATGCCAACCGGCAAGCCTGCAGGAAGATCCTGAACAAGGGGACGAATGCTGAGTGGCAAGGGGCAGGGCCGGAATATCAACAGTGATAGCAGGAGGTCAAATGACCATCATCACAGCCATTCCGATGAATGACGACCATATCGCAGGACATTTTGCCAAGGCAGAGCGCTTTGTATTCGTAGATGAACAGGGGAGCACCTTGGCAGAAATCGCCAATCCGGTGGCTGGCAACGAGTGCAAAAGTGCGTTGGCGGAGCTGCTTCAGGCGCATGGAGCCCGTCGTATCGTGCTGAAAAATATAGGTAGCAAGATGCTTGGCAAGCTGCTGGGCAGTGGGCTTGCCGTCTATCAGGCCAGTCAGGGGCGTCTCGCTATGGCCGACATGCTGAGCAATGAGTCGGGCAATCTGACCGAGCTGACATCCGCTGAACAGGGCAGTGCATCGCGCTGCGCCGAGGGGGCTGGCCATCACGGCAAGGGAAGCCGTCAATGCGCTCCCCGTGGCCGCCTTGGCAAAGGGGGTTGCTGCAAGTCAGCCTCCGGACAACAGCAGGGCTGTCAGGGCAACCGTCAGCGCAACCACAAGAAATGTTGTGAAGAGTAAGCACAACCGCTAAGTCGAACTGGAGGGGAACGTTGATGGAAAACCTGAATCAAGAGGGTAAGCAAATCCCCTCCATAACCAAGATTGCACACATGCCTGTCACACTCTTTTCAATCATCATGGGGCTGACGGGGGCGGCGATTGCCTGTCGCAAGGCATTTCCGGATTTGCTGCTGTTGCAGTCGGCAGGGTTCCTGTTCGGGGTCTTGTCATCCCTGCTACTGGCGACGTTTCTGGTGATGTATGGCTGGAAAATCCTCAGACACAATGACGAGTTCCGGCATGAGCTGAAACACCCGGTCAGGATCAATTTCTTCCCGACCATCTCAATCAGCTTGCTGCTGCAATCCGCCTACTGGGCCAGCTGGCATGATGCGGCGCTGGCCCTCTGGTCGGTGGGAGCCAGCTTGCAGCTGCTCTTCACCCTCTACATCATGAGCAACTGGATCCATCGCGACCATTTCACAATCACCCACACCAACCCGGCATGGTTTATACCGATTGTCGGCAATATCGTGGTGCCCCTGGGTGGCATGCCGCTTGGCTTTCACGAGATCAGCCTGTTCTTCTTCAGCATTGGCCTTATTTTCTGGTTCTCTCTGCTGACCATAGTGCTCTATCGGCTGTTCTTTCATGAGAGTCTGCCCGAGAAGCTGATGCCCACCATGTTTATTCTGCTGGCACCACCTTCCATCGGATTTATCTCGTATAGCGAAATAACCAGCTCCAGCGACCTGTTTGCCCATGTCATTTATTATTTTGCGCTGTTTGTATTTATCTTGCTGATGTACAACACCCTCACTTTTTTGAAATTGAAATTTTTTCTCTCTTCGTGGGCGTACTCATTTCCACTGGCGGCATTTTCCGCAGCCTCGGCCATGTTTGCCGACGCAACCGGGAATATCATTTCATTTTATCTGGCCAAAATAGTGGTGTGTGCCCTGATTGTATTGATCATCTGGTTAATCAGCATGACAGTGCAGTCATTCTATAAAGGTGAGATTTTCACACCGGAGAAATAACGTGATGAAAAATTATCGAGAGATCAATAAAGAACAACACCAGCTTGGCTCTGCTTATCGCAAGAGCAGCCCGGATACCATGAATGCGTTTATTGCGCTGCACAAAGCCGTTATGAAAGAGGACGAGGCGTTGGCGTTGAAATATCGGGAAATGATCGCCCTCGGTATTGGTATCGCTTCCCGCTGCGATGGCTGCATTGCCGCCCATGTTGCCGGGGCCGTGAAGGCCGGTGCTTCGCGAGCGGAGCTGATTGCCACCGTGGATGTCGCGGTATTGATGGGAGGCGGCCCCTCCATCATCTATGGCACCCAGGCACATGCCGCCATCGAAGAGTTGCTCTCCTGGCACTCTGTTCTCAACATGCGAGTGGCCAAATAGCGAGTGAACAGATCAAGTGGATGAATATCAATCAGAGAACTATCAACAGACCATGATGTCCCACGCCCGTTGCATGGTGTGTGGCACTCATAACCCGGATTCACTGGGAATTCGCTTTTATCAGGGGGAGGGCGGGACGACGGAAGGGCTGTTTATTGCCGACCAGCGCCATCAGGGTTACAGCGATATTTTGCATGGCGGCATGACCAGCACCCTGCTCGATGCGGTGATGACACATGCGTTGCTGCAACGGGGAATAAGAGGATTAACAGCGGAGCTGACCGTTCGTTTTATTGCTCCCATCGATATCGGCAGCAAAGTAGCGCTCTCGGCCAGAATAGTCGACCAGCGTCACGGTATCTATCGCCTGAATGCCGTAGCGTCGGTCGGCGGGATGATTGTTGCAAAAGCATCGGCCAAATTTATCAAGCCGAAAGCCAATAACAGGAGTTAGCGTGATGAAAAAAGAGAGTGTGGTTTTACCAGAAATGGATATCGGTATTTCAGCCGCCGATCGCAAGAAAATTGCAGATGGATTGTCGGCACTGCTTGCCGATAGTTACACCCTTTATTTGATGACCCACAATTTTCACTGGAACGTAACCGGCCCGCAGTTCAACAGCCTGCACAATATGTTTATGGATCAATACACCGAGCAGTGGAATGCGCTGGATGTTATCGCCGAGCGGATCCGCGCATTGGGCTTCCCCGCACCCGGCACATATAAGGAGTTTGTCCGTCTCTCCTCCATTGAGGAGGTCGAAGGGGTGCCCTGTGCCAGTGAAATGCTCAAACATCTGGTGTTGGCGCAAGAAGCTACGGCGAGAACCGCCAGAAAACTGTTCGATCTGGTCGATGCCGTCAATGACCAGCCCACTGCCGATGTGCTGACCCAGCGCATCGATATTCATGAAAAAACCGCCTGGATGCTAAGAAGCATGCTCTCTTGATGGCACGGGGCTGCCATATTCTGTGGCAGCCCGATCCTCCCTTACCTGTTTGGTCCAACCGGGCCCTTTGGCTGCTGTCGTTTGGTTCGATAGCGATGCACGAGCCAGTCAATTCCCGCCATTGCCGCCGCGACGCCAATCATGATCAGAGTGAGGCGGCCGCCCTCCTGCCATGAGAGCAAATCCAGATGAAAGTCCTGCCGAATAAATTCCGGGATCAGGCCGATAGGCAAGGTAATAGCCAGATAGGATATAAATTTTCTGAAAAACATATGGTCAGGTTTTGGCGTCTGTTTGTATTGGGTCATGTTATATAGGTAAGTGATTTTTATAAGATATTGAAATATCATGTTTTTTGTAGTGACTGTTGGGCTTCACTGCCTTTGGCGTCAACCTGCGAGATGTTGCTGGTGATTACACAATATGCGCTACCGACTCCAGCCAGTGGGGTACTTGTTGTCGATACCACTCCAGATATTGCTGTGCCTGCGGCTTCTCCCTTCTGGTCAGCAGATTGGTGACTTCAATAATTAGCCAGCACTTGGCCATGACGAGATGGCGCAGCAACCGGTCGCCAGAGTGCAGCGAACTGTGGCGCTGATAGCGTTCAATGATGGTTTCATACTCAGCCCGTGAACCCATCCGCGGCACCAGCGGGGCCAGATCGATGGCCGGGCTGCCATAACCAAATCGTTCCCAGTCAAATAACACCAGCTCACCATTGTTGCGGGTGCCCCAGTTGCCTTCATTGCTATCTCCCGAAATCAGGCATGACTCCTCGAATAGTTCGTGACCAACTTGCTGGATATGGCGGATCTTCTCGTTTACCGCTTCCGGCAAGCAGAGTACAGAGAGCGCCTCGTTGGTGTCGACGAGCGACCAGCCGTGAGTTTTCACCGCAAAGTCGGGC
Source organism: Aeromonas sp. ANP5 (assembly GCF_963870295.1). Lineage (NCBI taxonomy): Bacteria > Pseudomonadati > Pseudomonadota > Gammaproteobacteria > Aeromonadales > Aeromonadaceae > Aeromonas > Aeromonas sp. ANP5. The sequence goes on from NZ_CAWMRY010000022.1 coordinate 16,272, forward strand.
TGATAGTTGGCGTTATGAAGGTTGGCCAGCTGAGCAAAGGTCTGTTCGTTGTGGTGCAGCTGCGTGAGCGTGACCGGATGAGGGATCTGCTCAAGGAACAGGGTCTCCCCTTCGACCTTGAGCAGGGCAGGAGTGTTGAGCCCGCTTAAATGCAGTGCGGCGCGTTGGTAGAAATGGCGCTCGACAGGCGATGCGCCGCTTTTTCTGATACAGGGTTTGCCATCCAGCAGCTGGATATTTACCGAAGCGCCCCCCATTTTCGCCAACTCCTCTTGCGTCATCCTCTACCCCGTTAGCTATGAGTGGTCAGTTGAGTGAGATAGCTATTTACCGCTTCACGAGTCGTGAAATGGTGCTTGTCGTTTGGGAATCGATCAAACAGCTCGCGATGGAATTGGCGGGAGCTTTTGCCGGCTCGCTGCCCATATTCCGATGCCCACACCAGCAGTTGTTGAAAGTTCTCTTCGGCTGCCACTGCATCCCGTTGCCTGGCACTTTGTGATCCGCGAGATAGCAGTGAATCACGGCAGACCGACCAGTCGAGATCCAGGAAAAGCAGAGTATCGGCGGCATCAAGCAGTTGCTCTGCCAGGGCGCCAAATACCCCTTCGACCACCCATGATGGCTCTTGAGCAAGTGTTTGAATGGCATGATCAATCTCATGCTGGGGCCGTTTTTGGTTAAAGCCGCCCGGTTGCCAGACGATGGTATCGAGATTGACCTCGCGGATAGTTAACTGTTCAGCCAATCGAGCCGCCAACCAGCTTTTGCCCGATCCCGAGTTGCCAATAATCAGAATTCGCTTCATCAGCGAGAATCCTCGTTTGGTCGGCGTAACATCAGTGCCACTCGCTCTGGAGGATGGCCAATACCACGGTATCCCACCACTGATCTTTGAAGAAACGGTGTTCGCGAAAATACCCCTCTTGTCTCATACCCAACGCCTTGCATAACCGAATCGCCGCGCGATTCTGGCTGATGGTTTCTGCATAGACCCGGTGTACCGCCAAGGTCCGGAAACCAAAATCCAGCAAGGCATGCGCTGCTTCATTGATTAAGCCATGACCCTGATACTCCCGGGACATGCCGCAGCCCATCGATGCCTGATTATTTGCTTCAAGACGCAGGCAGACAGTGCCAATAAATTTCCCGGTTGCCTTGTACTCGATGGCCAATTGATAGGCGGTGCGAGGGTGTTCATTTGCCTGCTCGATAAACAGCTTGGTGAGCTGCCGATATTTATCCGGGGCGCAATCTGATTCGCTGTAAAACCGCTGATACTTGCTCTCTTGCGAGATGGCGACAAAAGCCGCTTCATCCGCTGGCTGCATATCACGCAGAATCAGGTGTTGGGTCTCAAGCTGGAACATAACGTCCTTGTTAATCTCGATGTGCGTATCAAGTGCCATAGGGTGCAATAAACGAAGTGAATTGCACCGCTTGTTTGGTGACAGAAAATGTGGCGGTTGGAGGGTAGAGGTGATGACGTGAGAAAACAGGAGTCATCTGTTTGCTATTTCATGGTAAACGTTGGGCTTCACTTTGTTCAGCACCAACCTACAGGTTCGGTAGGTTGGCGCTGAGCTTGCGAAGCCCAACATACGAGGTATGTTATTAGCACTAACAAGAGGTTTGTTATTGGTTGTTTTCGACGTGTTTAACACTAATCTACCCAGTCGATAGATTAGTGTTGAAAAATATAAAATTAATTTCGCATTGATTAAGAAATATGATTCTTAATGCCATTGATGTATTCAATTATGTTTGTTATATATGACTTAAGATCTTGAAGAGTTACATCTAAAGCATCATCGTTATGATGTATAATTGAATTTCTTTTAGTCACCAGTGCAGCGACAAAATCTTTATTAGTTTTAAACTCTGTACATGCAGTGATGTCAAATCCTACACGACGAAATAAATCTATCGTTTTCCCGGGGTTACCTGAGATATAGTCATCGATATCCTCTAATGTTATTGTTATATCAAAGTTTGCGAATTCCCATTCAGCTTGTTTTATTTCCGTTTTCTTTTTAATCTCCCATAGTATTAAGTTTTTTGGAAGACCAGCATTTATTATAAAGGCCTTTTTATTCTGAATTGCTTGAAATGCAAGTTCTTTCAGACAACTCTCTAAGTAGGTACAGATAGATATTACAAATGACTTTGTAAAAAAATTACAATGATTAGATATTAATTCATCATCACCTGAAATTAATCTGCTGTTAATTTCATCAATGATTGATGACAAATTTACATATAGCAACTTGTATTTTGCAAAAATATCATCCACCGAACACCTCGGTTAAAGCATGAATAAACATAGTTCTTCTGATTTCAATAGATGATTTATTTTGTAGCCCACCGGATAAAGTTTTTTGAAACTGGGGAACATTACAAAGAGCTTTAAAAGCTGTGTTTATATTTATTTTATTGTCTATGAGCCTTTGGTAGTCGTACTTACTGAAGCAGTACATAATAAGGTCATAATATACGGTGCTTTGTTTTCTTCTCTTTTTATTTGTATCAATAAACGCATCATTTCCAAAAACATCAAGGCATTTTTTCAGTGTTTCTAAGAATAACTCCTTATGCCTGTTGATATCTTTTTCTGGTAGATTCTGATTTTTAATCATTGTGTCATCAAGCAACTTTTTTAAGTTGTCATCATAATCACCTAGGTCATCTTGTAATGCAAAAAATCTTAAAACTAATTCTTCAGGCTCTCTTGAATTATAGTGGTTGTCAGTTGATGCTCCTTTTTTAAAGTTTTTGATAAACTCAATTTTAGATAAATCGGATAAAAGTTTATCGAAGCTGCCAGGGTAAATTGCATGCCTTATTTCTTGATGAGATAGTTGTACGGCCCCCTGGTTCAATCTTGAGAATATTTCTTGGACCAATCCTTTAGGGTTGTCTTTACGTAAAATAATACAGCGAATAGTAGTTGTCTCAATATCCGTTCTGAAATCCTCAAGGTCACTAAAGTATTTTCCCTCTAGATTTTTATAAACGCTCATACCTTCTAGTTTAAACTCGTTTTTCATGAATTTAACAATGGTTGTTAAGCGTTGAACGCCATCTATAACAATGTGTTTACCATTATCATCCTCAGCAAAATAACAAGATGGGAGGGGGATTCTCATTAGGCATGATTCTATAAATTTTGATGCTCTTTCCCATCCCTCTTTATCCCACTTGTATTCACGCTGAAAGTCAGGATCTAATATTAATTTGGGGTCATCAGAATCAATTCTGGAAAGAAGTGTTTCGAATGGATAATCTATTGGATATAAATTTAAAGTTTTTTCATTCATAAAAAGTGCCAATATAGTTGATGTGATATTTTCTGTATTCTATAGATAGTTATGTCATGTAGTAAAGCTTTATATTCAAAATCTACTGTTTGAGATTACTTGGATTAGATAATACTTATTTTAAGGTGTTTTTTAGCAAAGCGTTGACGAACGTTCGGGGGGATGGAATTCAGTTCATGACAACACTAATTTTTAGTTATTATCCACTTCTTACATATAATTTATTCGGCGCTGAAAATTGAGGTAAATATCATCCATATTAATACCATTCATTTTTTTCTGAAAAGGAGGGGCGGGATACCACTGTGTGTCTGCGTCAGTTTTAGGACAGGGACATCTAGCTAATTTAGCCGCATCAAGTAGGGAAAATTCCACGCTACCGCCCGTGGATTACAGCCTCCAGCCTGCTGCGGTTATCCGGCGATGTGGTGGATGGCGAAACGGCTGCACAGGGTTATCTCTGCAAGAGTGGTTGCCAAGTGGGGCATATTAATCGAGAGAGAGGCAGGGTAAAACCGCCGTCGGGCAAAAACCTGCCAAAGATCAATAAATTGCTCATTAAGTGGGTGTTATTTGTCCGCTTGGCGCTCTGAGCGCAAGCAGAGCTTCATTTCTTGCTGGGTGCTACCGCCACTCAATACTCCAGAAACTTCTCCCCGCAGCGTTCGCAGATCAGATGTTTTACATGGGTGGTCTGGTAGGCCAGTGTTTCACCAAACGCCCAGTTGGTGATGCTGCTGGAAGTAAAGGCTTGCCAGAAGGCTTTGCGCGGATCCTTGGGCATGATGTCCTGGCTGTGATCGCGGGCGACCAGCACCACGATATGGCGGGTACGCTCGCCACATTTGTCACAGCGATGGATTTCACTCGGCGGGTTCTGGTCGTGCGGGTTGCTCATAAATGGGCTCGTGCAGAGAGGGGGCTCCCATCATATTCCTCTCCACTTGGCTCTCAACCTCTCTGGTCGAGGGCGTGTGCCGGTTGTGAACAGGATCACCTTTTGTGGCGTAACGCAGACTTGGCCGTGGTGGCAGCCTTTGCGACGTGCTTGGGGGATGGAATGCCCATGCTGGCCAATACCCGGGCTGCGTTCTCTTCACAGGGCATCTCGTCGGGTTTGGACTCCACCAGCCGGATCAGGGTCTGCAACTGCTGCTTGCTGTGGGCAAGCCTGGCCTCCAGCGCCTCTATGTCGCTCACCTTGGCCTTGAGGGCCGCCAGCAGCGGTGCGTGTTGCCAGGTGCTGATATCCGCCGGTACCAGCTGCTTGATCTCGTCGAGGGAGAAGCCTGCCTGCTGTGCCTGGCTGATGATGGTCAGCAACGGCACAGTCTCGGGCGGGTAGTCGCGATAGCCGTTGGCCCCCCGTTGCACCTTGTTGAGCAGGCCCCTGGCTTCGTAAAAGCGGATAGCCGATGCCGCCATGCCGGTCTGTCTGGCCAGTTCACCGATCTTCATCTTGCCTCCTGGGCTGCGGGTTGATGGCCCCTGACGTTAAGGCTGAGGGGCGGTGCCGGGAGATTCTAGGGTTAAAGCCCGCTTGAATGTCAACGGCCCTGAGCAAGCAAGGGGTGGGTGGATAGCCTTTCCTTGGTCGTAGCGGCATCTCGACAAAGGGCTTGACCTTCAAGTCAGCTTCAAACTTATGGTGGGGTCCTCACTACCGAGGAGATCGCCATGAACCCATTTACTCCCCTGACCCTGCCAAATGGCAGCCAGCTTATCAACCGCCTCGCCAAGGCAGCCATGGAAGAGAACATGGCTGACCGTGACCATGCCCCCTCCGAGGCGCTGATCCGCCTCTATCGTACCTGGGCTGAGGGTGGCGCTGGCCTTATCATCACTGGCAATGTGATGGTGGATGGGCACGCCATGACGGGAGCGGGGGGCGTGGTGCTCGACACCCCGGCGCTATCCCCACAGCTGGCCGGGCGTTTCAGGGCCTGGGCCGAAGCGGCCAAAAGCGGGGGCGCCCAGATCTGGATGCAGATCAACCACCCCGGTCGCCAGATGCCGGCGGCGCTGGGGCAACCTACCCTGGCACCTTCCGCCGTGCCCATGGCGCTCGGCAGTTTCTCCAAACAGTTCTCTCCGCCCAGGGCCATGAGCGAAGCCGATATTGCCGAGGTGAAAGCACGCTTTATCAATACGGCGCTGTTGGCACAGCGTCTCGGCTTTGACGGAGTGCAGATCCACGCTGCGCACGGTTATCTGCTAAGCCAGTTCCTCTCGCCGCTCACCAACCAGCGCCACGATCGTTGGGGCGGCAGCCTTGAGAATCGTGCCCGCTTGCTGCTGGAGATAGTGCAGGGGATCCGTGAGCAGGTGGGGGAGCGCTTCTCACTGTCGGTCAAACTCAACTCCGCCGACTTTCAGCGTGGCGGCTTCAGTACCGAAGATGCCAAGGCTGTGGTCGACATGCTCAACCCGCTCGGGGTGGATCTGGTGGAGCTCTCCGGTGGCAGTTACGAGGCGCCCGCCATGCACGGTCAGGCCCGCGATGGCCGCACTCTGGCGCGGGAAGCCTATTTTCTGACGTTTGCCGAAGAGATAGTGAGTGCCGCTCATATGCCCGTGATGGTGACCGGGGGGATCCGCCGTTATCCAGTGGTGGAACAAGTGCTCGGCAGCGGAGTGGCGGTCGTTGGCATGGCCACCGCGCTTGCCATCGCCCCGGATCTGCCCGCCAGATGGCGCCGTGAGCAGGCGGCAAGCGCCGAGCTCAGGCCCATCCCCTGGCGCAACAAGGTGTTGGCTTCGGTAGGTTATATGGCGATGGTGAAATACCAGCTGCGGCGGCTGGGCCGTGGTCAGCCGAGCCACCCCAAGGTTGCGCCATCGCTGGCGCTGGCTTGCCAGCAGTGGCAAACCCTGCTTGGCAACGCCCGCTATCGGCGCTGGATCAAGGCGCAGGAAAAGTGAAGAGAGAGCGGTTCGCAGGCGCACGAGCCAGCCAGGCCAGCTTAGGCCGATGCCCGCTTCTGCGGTTTGCTGGTGAGCGGTGATGATATGGCGGCTAAGGCGAGCTCGGGCTGCTGCAGACGGGCCAGCCTTGCCAGCTCAAGCCGACTCCCGCTTCTGCAGACTGGGGGTGATGATATGGCGGTTGGGGGCGAGCTCGGGTTGCTGCAGACGGGCCAGCCTTGCCAACTCAAGCTGACTCCCGCTTCTGCAGATTGGGGGTGATGATATGGCGGTTGGGGGCGAGCTCGGGTTGCTGCATCCGGGTCAGCAGTCGCTTTGCCGCCTGACGGCCGATTTCGCGGGCCGGTGAGCTGACGAAGGTGAGGGCGGGGGAGGTGAGTTCGGCCTCCGCCACATCGTCAAAGCCGAGCAGGGCCACCTGCTGACCGATGTAGTTGTCCTTGCCCACGGTGCGCCCACTTGCCTCGACGCCATAGATGGCGCCGAGCGCCACCTCGGGGTAGTGGCAGAGCACGGCGGTCACCTTGGGGTGCTGGTGCAGCAGCTGGGCGATGGTGTCGGCGGCGCTGCGCTGGGTGCGTTCGCACTCCAGTACCCACTCCGGTTTGAAGGGGAGGCCATATTGCAGCAGGCTGGCGCAGTAGCCGCCGATCCGCTCTGCGCGGGTGAGGGAGTCGGCTCGCCCGCCGACGTAGGCGATATGGCGGTGGCCCTGTTCGATCAGGTAGGTGGTGGCCTGCTTGGCGGCGTGGGTGTTGTCGGGGCCGATAAAGTCCACGTCATCCCGATAGTAGGAGCGGGCGGCGCACACCACCGGCAGTTCGGAGTCGAGCAGGGTCTCCAGGGTTTTGGCCGCCGCGCCGCGCACCGGATTGAAGATGATGCCCGCCACCCCCTGCCGTGACAGGGAGTGGATGCTCTGCTGCAGCCGCTCCGGGCTGTGGCCGCACTGGGTCAGAAACAGCAGATAGCCCTGCTGCTCCAGCACCTCGCTCACCCCGGCGGTCACCTCGGTATAGAAGGGGTCGGTGATGTCGCGCAGGATCAGCCCCACCAGATTGGATTGCTGGCTGCGCAGGTTGGCGGCGGCGCTGTTGGGCACGTAGTCGAGCTCTTTTATCGCCTGCTGCACCCGCTCGGCGGTGGCTGGCGAGATGCGCCCCTTGCCGTTGAGCACCATGGAGACGGTGGTGACCGACACTCCCGCCCGCTGGGCGACATCGGTAATCTTGGTGGCTTTGGCAGAGAGGGATTTGGGCGGCATAGGGCGAACGGACGACGGACAGTTGAGAGCGAGGCCCCAGCATACCTGCTCAGATGCTCAAGTGAAACGTTACATCACCATTGGGCCGATCCGGCTCACAAATTTGGATACTCCCGCCAGCCAGCCCCCTGATTCTGTGATCCTGTCGGCACTTGCAAATTGATAAAACGTTTTATCATCCAGCAAAACCTGATGCTGACCCGCGCCTTTTGCTTCGAGATTGCTTCGAGATTGCCTCGAGCGGGGGAGGGCAGCCGCAGATATTGCTGTCTATTCACAAGGAGCCGTTTCATGGCCAAGCCTCAAGCCAAATCCACCATCTGGGAGTTCCTGCAGAGCCTCGGCAAGACCTTTATGCTGCCGGTCGCCCTGCTGGCCTTCTCGGGCATCCTGCTCGGTGTCGGCAGCTCGCTCACCAGCGATGCGGTCAAGCAGAGCATGCCCTTCCTCGACAATACCGTGCTGCAACTGCTGTTCCTCTGGATGACCAAGGTGGGGCTGGTGGCCTTTATCTACCTGCCGGTGATGTTTGCGGTGGCCATTCCGCTGGGGCTGGCGCGGGAAGAGAAGGGGGTTGCGGCCTTTGCCGGTTTCGTCGGCTATGCGGCGCTCAACCTCTCCATCAACTTCTACCTCACCGTGGCCAACGTCATCGGTGACGCGGCGGCGGAGAAGGCCTACGGGGTGAAATCCATCCTCGGCATCAGCTCCATCGACACCGGGATTCTGGGGGCCATCATCGTCGGGGTGATCGTCGCGAAGCTCCACGCCCGTTTCTACACCTACAAGATGCCCGATGCGCTCGCCTTCTTCGGCGGTGCCCGCTTCGTGCCCATCATCACTGTATTGGTGCTGGGTGTAGTCGGTCTGGTCGTGCCGTTCGCCTGGCCCTGGTTTGCCGCCGGCATCAACGGTATCGGAGCGCTCATCTCCCACGCCGGTCCCTTCGGCCCCTTCCTGTTCGGTACCGGTGAGCGCCTGCTGCTGCCGCTCGGCCTGCACCACATTCTGGTGGCGCTGATCCGCTTTACTGAAGCGGGCGGCTCCCAGCTGGTATGCGGTCACGAGGTGAGCGGCGCCCTCAATATCTTCTACGCCGAGCTATCCTGCGCCGACACTTCCGGCTTCTCGGTCTCTGCCACTTCGTTCCTCTCGCAGGGCAAGATGCCAGCCTTCCTCGGCGGCCTGCCGGGTGCGGCGCTCGCCATGTATCACTGCGCTCGCCCTGAAAATCGTGGCAAGATCAAGGCGCTGCTGGTTTCTGGCGTGGTGGCCTGCGTCATCGGTGGCATCACCGAGCCGCTGGAGTTCCTGTTCCTGTTCGTGGCACCGGTACTCTACGTTATTCACGCCATCCTGACCGGTCTGGGCTTTATGACCATGGGGCTGCTCGGCGTTACCATCGGCAACACCGACGGTAACCTCATCGATTTTCTGGTGTTCGGCGTGCTGCAGGGCACCGCCACCAAGTGGTATCTGGTGCCGGTCGCGGCCGCCATCTGGTTTGCCATCTACTACAGCGTGTTCCGCTTCGCCATCGTGCGCTTTAACCTGAAAACCCCGGGCCGTGAGATTGAAACCAGCGAGACTGCCCAGCCCGCGAGCAAGAAGGCCGGCAACAGCGGTTACAACGGTGAAATCATCCTCAATGCGCTGGGCGGCGCTGATAACATCCTCGCGCTCGATAACTGCATCACCCGCCTGCGGATGTCGGTGCAGGACATGAGCCGGGTCGATGACAAGGTACTGAAAGCGAACGGCGCTATCGGGGTGATCAAGCTCGACGAGCACAACCTGCAGGTGGTGATTGGCCCGCAGGTGCATCTGGTAAAAAACCAGCTGCAGAGCCTGATGGGGGCCTGAACCGGCCAATAAGATCCGAACGGGGGGCGCAAGCCCCCCTTGTTTGCCTCTCCCAATATGTCTCCTGTTTATGGAGGGAGAAACTTCATGCACGATATTTATGACTTCGACCGCGTGGTCGACCGCCACGGCACCTACTGCACCCAGTGGGACTATGTGGCCGACCGTTTTGGCCATGCCGATCTGCTCCCCTTTACCATCTCTGACATGGATGTCGAGACCGCCCCCTGCATTCGCCAGACGCTGGCAACCCGCCTTGAGCACGGGGTATTTGGCTACAGCCGCTGGAATCACGACGACTTCAAGGGGGCTGTGAGCCACTGGTTTGCCCACCGCTACGGGGCGAGCATCGACCCCGAGACGCTGGTCTACGGCCCCTCGGTCATCTATATGATTGCCCAGCTGGTGAGCCTCTGGTCGGCGCCGGGTGAAGGTGTGCTGCTGCATACCCCCGCCTACGACGCCTTCGGCAATATGTTGGCTGCCAACGACAGGGTGCTGCTGCCCTGCCCGCTCAAAAAAACAGAGGGGAGCTACCAGATCGACTGGGCCTGCTTCGAGCAACAGGCTGCCCGCCCCGATTGCCGGATTTTGCTGCTCTGCAGCCCCCACAACCCCACCGGCCGGGTCTGGACGCGGGATGAACTCGGCCGGATGGCCGCCATCTGCCAGCACCACGGGGTCAAGGTCATCTCGGACGACATCCATATGGATGTGAGTTTTGCCCGCTACCTGCCGTGGAGCGAGGTGGCGCCGGACGATCACTGGGCGCTGGTGAGCTCGGGCTCCAAATCCTTCAATATTCCCGCCCTTGGCGGCGCCTACGCCTTTATTGCCAACGCAGCGGCGCGGGCCGCTTATCTGCAACGGCTCAAGGCGGCCCACGGCCTCTCATCGCCGCCCATTCTCGGGGTGCTGGCCCATATCAGCGCCTATCGGGATGGCGCTGCCTGGCTTGATGCGCTCAAATCCTACCTGCACGGCAATCTCGCCCATGTGGCGGCGCGGCTCAACGCGGCTTTCCCCGCCATCGACTATCGGGTGCCCGAGGGAACCTATCTCGCCTGGATTGACTTGAACGGTCTTGGCATCGACTCCACCGAACGGATGGATGCGCTGCAAACCTTGCTGGTGGAGAAATACCGGGTCGCCATCATGCGTGGCGACACCTACGGCCCGGAAGGCACAGGTTATATCCGCCTCAACGTCGGCTGCCCGCGCTCGAAAGTAGATCAAGGACTCGACGCCCTGATCGGCGCGCTGGGGGAGGTGGGGTAAGGGTAAATCCATTCAACGTGAGAAATAGAACGGGGCCATCAGTGATGGCCCCGTTTTGGTTGAGCTGTTTTCCCTTATGAGCAGACGCTGATATCAGGCTCGAATGGTCTTCGGGATGGGATTCGGGATACCGTAATTCGGGCGTGATACGGTCTGTTCGATCGCGGACTCGCTGACCACGATGGCTGCCGGAGACGTGCCTTGAGTCAGGGCTTCGGCCTGATGCAGCATACGGCTGACAAGGTCGATCAGAAGTTCCACATCCAGCTTGTCCAGCCATTCACGGCTCCAGAGCAGGGTGCTCTGCTCGCTGCCGCGACTGAGCTGCAGCACAGGCCAGTCAGCCATGGTGGCGAGGGAGGGGGTCTGAATATCCCCCAGCGGAATAAACAGGGTCACCAGTTGATCCCGCTCGCGAATATGGAGGCTGAAGGGGCCCGCCTGCAGATCCAGCCCCTCTTCGTGCAGGCACTCCTGCGGCAGGGATAGCTGGCGAACGAGGGTTGATAGCATGGCATGGAACATCATTAATCCTCCCGATGGGTGTTATCAAAGACCGACTCTGTGGGCGGCCACAGGTTGGCGATAGGGGGGCGGGCGGGGGTACCGACCAGTGGCGCCCCTATGGTGGCGGCCCAGGGGTCGACTACCTTGGCGTGTGGCCCCCAGCTTTCCGGCTTGGTAAGTTCGCTCCCCTCAGCACGGCCAATGACCACAAAGCAGTGGGTTTGGGCGTGACCCTGTGCGCCACGATGGGCCAGCACTTCGATCCGCTGGTCACTGTTGTGGCGCAGCAGTTCGGCCGCCGCTGAATAGGCCAGGGTTGAGCAGCAACCGGCCTTGGCGTCATCCACCGCCTTGGCGATGTTTTCCATGGTGCGCAAGGAGAGTGGCTGCTTGTTTCTGGTTATCTGGATGGCGGCCATATTGGCGCTGTTGTTGGCGCGCTGGTTGGCTGCCAGGCGCTGGGGATCCTGCCCGAAGGCGTTGAGTTTGCCGATGATCTTCTGATAGCTCGGATTGTTGGGCTGGACAAAGGTCTGGGCGTCGGTACAGGCGTAGCTGCCCAGTTTTTCCAGTCCGGCCATGCTCTTTTGCAGCAGGGCCTGGGTGCCACCCGCCATCACTTTCGGTTCATGTCGCGGGGCGGCTCTGGTGATGGCCCCCTGTTCTGCCAGCGCCTGTTTCAGTTCAGTCAGACGAGCTCCACGTGCAGCCACCTCTTTGGGGTGGTGCTGCTCCCAGTGCTGGATTGCATCCTGCACCCGCTGTGCTTTGCCGCTATCAGGAGCGCTTTGCAACTGGCGCAGGGCGCTGATGACCTGCTTGAGATCGCTGCTCTGGAAGTGGCCGATGCCGCGCTTGACGGATTGCTCGAACAGCTTGTTACCCTTTGCCAGCAGCGGGCTGGCCTCTGTCTGCTGGGGCGATGCTGGGCGGTTGAGGTGAATGTGTCCACCGATTGCTGGTAAGGCCATGATGTGATTCCCGACAGGGTTGACGATAAGGAGATGATACCGAGCCGTGATGGCGCGCTATATCAGGGAGCGGTCGGGGATTTGTCAGTTTTTCGCGTATTGCGCAGTTTGTTTGGCCATTCGGGCAGCGTGCAGCCCTACCACTGTGACCCTTCGCTCTGGCGCCACTGCTCCAGCCAGCGCAGAACCTCGGCAGTCGCCTCAATCTGGTCGGCGGGAATGTAGTTGTTGAGTTGGGCATCCCGATAGAGGGCACGGGCCAGTGGAATGCGTTGCAGCACAGGGATCCCCTCCTCTTCGGCAATCTTGCGCACCTGTAGCGCCTGGGCATCGGTGAATTTGAGGGTCACCACCGGCAGCGGGGTTTCTCCCCGCTCGTAGCGGATACCGATGGCGATATGGGTCGGGTTGGCGACGATGACCGAGGAGCGCTTGACGTCGGCGCGCATGTTGCTCGACTGCAACTCCTGATGGAACTGGCGGCGCTTGCTCTTGATCTCCGGGCTCCCCTCCATTTCCTTGTACTCCCGCTTCACCTCGTCCTTGCTCATCTTGAGCTGCTTGATGTGCTGGTAGTGTTCGAAGGCGTAGTCAGCGATGGCGATCACCACAAAGCCCATGGCGCAGACCGCCATCAGCTGGCCCAGCATGCCCCCCAGCACCGGAGTGATGCAACTCATGCCGCAGCCGGGTAACTGGAGCATCGCTTGCAGATTGCCCTTTATGGTGACCCACACCAAGAGGCTCAGGAGACTCACCTTGAGCAGGGATTTGACGAACTCCATCAGGCTCTTGATGGAGAAGATCTTCTTGGCCCCCTCCACCGGATTGATCTTCTTGATGTCGGGCTTGATGGACTCACCGCTTAGCAGAAAACCGTACTGGGCGAAATGGGATGCGAGTACCACCAGCACCGCGACCGCGAGGAGCGGAATGCAGAGATAGGCCATCTCCTGCATCAGGTTCTCCACCACATGGTTGAGCGCCTGGGTAAAGGGGAGGTTGATGTGGGATTCCGGGATCATCATCAGCTTGCCCAGATGTTCGAGGTAGTAGTCGGACATCGCCATCAGCATGCCCACCAAGCTGAGAATGATGGCGGTGGAGACCACCTCCTTGCTCTTGACCACCTGCCCCTTCTGGCGTGCATCCCGCAACTTTTTTGGGGTGGGTTGTTCGGTCTTCTCGCCGCTCATCGCGCCTCCAGAATGGGGATCAGCAGTTGCAGCGGATCCATCACCGCCAGCACCTGTTGATAGGCGTGATCCATCATCAGCTTGATATAGATGACCAGCAACAGGCTGGCGACGGCGCTTTTTATCGGCATCGCCAGCACGAAGACGTTGAGGGAGGGGGCGAAGCGGCTGATCAGCGCCAGCCCGAATTCGGCCAGAAACATGGCGATCAAGAGCGGCGCCGCCAGCAAAGCGCAGAGCAGCAACATATGGCTGAACTGGCTGTAGAAAAAGTTGACCCACTGCTCGTCGATGGTGGGGAAAAAGTGCGCCACCGGCCAGCTGATGTAGCTCTGGAACAGGGCGGCCAGCAGGGCGAGAAAGGCGCCGCTGGCAAAGAAGAGGGTGATCAGGGTCTGGGTCAGCAGCAGGCCGGTGGGACTGGTCTGGCTGCCGAGACTCGGGTTGAACAGGGAACCCATGGCGGCACCGCGCTGGTTGTCGATCAGAAAACCGCTCGCCTCGATGGCCCAGAAGGGGATGGCGGCGACAAAGCCGATCAGCAGGCCGAGCAGCACCTCCTTGGTGATCAGCATGGCCAGCGCCATGCCGTCGATCTGATCCGGCAAGGTGTCGGCGACTGTGGGGTAGGCGTAGAGCGCCAGCGAGCAGACCACGCCGTTGCGGATCATCGCCCCCCCCAGCATCTGTTTGCTCAGCACCGGCAGCATCACGAAGCAGCTGATAAAGCGCGGCAGCAGCAGGGTATAGGCCAGCATCTGGGCCTGCAGGCTCTCCAGCGTCATTGGATCTGCGGTACCTTGAACAGCACCATATCGGCAAAGCTGTAGAGCTCGTTCCCCAGCCAGGCGGTGGTGGCAAACAGGGTGATCACCACGGCGATCAGCTTGGCGACAAAGCCCAGGGTCTGCTCCTGGATCTGGGTCAACGCCTGCAGCAAAGAGACAAGGGTGCCCACCAGCGCCGCCACCAGTACCGGTGGCATCGAGAGGATCAGCACCAGCCAGAGCGCCTGGCTGGTGAAGTGAAGGATATCGGCGTGACTCATGCTAGCCTCCGTAACTGATGACCAGCCCGTGGGTCAGGCGGGCCCAGCCATCGAGCAGCACAAACAGCAGCAGCTTGAAGGGCAGCGAGATGGTCATGGGGGAGACCATCATCATCCCCATCGCCAGCAAGATGTTGGAGATGATGAGGTCGATGGCGATAAAGGGCAGGTAGATCAGAAAGCCTATCTCGAAGGCGCGGCTCAGCTCGCTCACGGTAAAGGCGGGCAGCAGGATCAGCAGGCTGTCGGGCTCCAGCCGATCGGCATATTTGCTGGGCCAGAGTTGCTTGGTGCTGTCGATAAAGAAGGCGTGCTCTCGCGGTTTGATCTGCTTTTTCAAAAAGTCGCGGTAGGGGGCAATCCCCTCATCGAGGAACTTCTCCACCGATTCGGCTTTCGCCAGTGACACCTCGTTCTGGCGCAGGTAATCCTGGGTGGCAAAACCGACCGGCGCCATCACATAGATGCTGAGGATGATCGCCAGCCCGTACATCGCCATGTTGGGGGGGATCTGCTGCACCCCGAGGGCGTTGCGCAGCAGCGAGAAGACCACCGCCAGCTTGACGAAGGAGGTGGCCATCACGGCGATAAAGGGGAGCAGAGCCAGCAGCGCCAGCCCGACGATAAGGTTTAGCTCGTCTGGCAACTGGATCATGACTGTGACTCGTTGTCGAGGCGTTCGACCCGTACCCCCAGGCGCCCCTGGATCTCCACCAGTCGCCCCACTCCCAGCGAATGGCCGTTGCTGGTGATGCGCACTTCGCCATCGAGGGGCGTGCCAAGATCGATCAGGGCGCCCGGTTGCAGGCTGGTGAGGGTATGCCAGTCCAGCGTCTGGCGGCCCACTTCGAAGCTCACCTTGATCGGCAGTTGATCCAGTTCGGTCGGGCCGAAGGGTTCAGCGGAGGCAGCATTATGCATGGCAGTCAGTTCCAGATGTTGTTGATGGGGTTGGCAGTAGGCAAAGGGGCGACCCTCCACGCAGATCAGCAGTTGCTGGCCGAGCTGCGGATGGGGCGGCGGCAGCAGCACATCGCCGATGGCGAGAGTGGCGAGCTCATCCATGGTCAGCCCCATCTCGCCCCACTGCAGGGAGAGGGTGAGGGGCAACGGCAGCCGCTGCTGCTGTGGTCGTGGTGGCAACTTGCTCAGCAAGGGCTCGGGCTGCGGCAGCCAGAGAGCGAGACTTGCCCCCTCCCGTTGCAACAGCAGTTGCAGGGCTGGCTCGCCGGTCTGAGCGTTACTCTCTGGTCGGGTCAGCGCCGAACAGGTGATGCCACCGAGGGGTTGTCCCAGCCGTTCGATCAGTGCCATTTGCAGCTGCTCGGGCAGGCTGAACAGTGCCGCCTGTTGTAGATCTGGTGCGAGCCAGTGCGCCAGCTCTGCGCCGTTGCACAACAGCGGCAAAGAGAGCCCCTGCCACTGCAGTTGCAGCCGGGTATCGAGTGTCGCAGGCGGCAAACCGATGGCGAGGAGAAGCTCGCCGCCACTCCAGCCAAAGTGCTGGCGGTATTGGCTCAGGGTCTGCTGTAAAGTCAACTCCGCCAGCGAGGCGGAGGTGAGGGCAATCGGTGTCATGCGTCGGCATCCCACTCTTCGTAGATGGATCGTTTATGGCGCGAGCCCTGTTCACTGTCGGGCTGGCCGAAGAGATCGAGGGCGACCCGCTCGCCGGGATAGAGCCGTTGCAGGCGGTCGACCAGATCGCTGCGCCCCTGATTGAGCAGCAGCTCACCTTGCGCCGTGGCGAGGATCTCGATCTGCAGCTCGCCATGGTGGTGAGCGATGCGAATGGAGAGATCGCCCAGCTGTGGCAAAGTCAGGCGCAGCAGTGGCGGACGCTCCGAGCGGCCCAGCTCCTGATAGATATCCACCGCCAGTCGCTCCAGCAGCTGACCCAGTTCCCGATTACTTTCGGCAGGTGCCAGCCGTGCGAGCTGCAGATCCCCGGGGGTTTTCACCTGCGGGGGGATCGGTTGACCACTGGCTTCGGGTATCTCGTCGTTCAGAGTGAGCGCATTGATGTCAGTGTCGCTGTTGGAGACCTTTCGTTCGGCGAATTCGAAGACTTGGGCAAGAGAGGCTTCACCTTGTTGAAGGGGGGCTTGATCTGAGCTCTGCGGCAGCTCCATACCGGCTGCGATCCAGATTGTTTGTAGATCATGTTGTCGCGAGTCACTCTCTCTTTGCTCGGGGTGGTGCAATGGCTCTTTCATCAAAGATGGTATCGCTGACAGAGCGCTCTCTGGTGCCCAATCTCCAGCTCCCTCGAGGAGGGGGCGAGGGGCCGGTGTATTCAACATTGATGAAGGCACTGAACAGGCGTTTTCCGGGGCGGGTAGCGCCACATCTCCGGTTCCGCCCTCGTGCACGTTGTCTTGTGCATCCAGCACTTGCTGCGATCTTTTGCTCTCGATTTCCTTCTGGTCACGTTCGGTCACCTCCGGGAAGGTGGATAAACCGGGTGCCTTTCTTGTGATGAGCTGTTGTGTCTGTAAATGCTTTGGCTGGCTGTGAGAAGCAGCAATATCAGACTGCCGGACAGTATCGGCTGCCTGTTTTTTTTGCTGCTGCGTCTGTAATAGTTGCTGAGGCCGAGGCTCCTGGGTCTTGCTCTGGCCATTCGCCCTGTACTTGTCGGGTGCCTTTTGGTCCGATTCAAGCCGCATTGCCTGCTCGAAACGCTGCTGTTGCGACCGATTGGCTTCAGCCATCTGGGTATCACCCCGGGCTGTCACTGTGCCCTGTATCGGGAGGATTCGGTTCATGACTCGTTACATCCTGATCTGCTGGCGGAACTCTTCCTGTTCCTGCTCTTCGTTGTAGTCACGCAGGGCTTGCTGTGAGGCCTGCTCCTGACGGTGTAGTTCGGCAAATTTCTGTTGCTGCTGGCGAGCGCGGTGTACCGCCTGCTGGCGCTCCTGCAAGCGGATGCGCTCTTCGGCGACCCGCTCGGCCTGCTCGGCGGCAGTTTGTTCAAGCTGGGCCTCTTTCTCCCGCAGCAGCGCCACTTGCTGTTGCCACGCCTTGAGCCCCTTGCGATCGAGTTGCTCCGCCTGACAGATGGCAAATAGCCGCTCTTCTTCGGCAAGGCGCCACTGGCGATAGTCGAGACTCTCCTGCTCCGCTTCGCGTTGGCGAACGCGGGCGAGTTGCACCCGAGCCTGCTGGGCGGCGAGCTGCTGCTCGGCCCGATCCAGCCGTAGGTCTTTTATTCGTTGCAGGCGGCCAATCATCGGGTCAGCGCCTCCAGAGTCGAGAGGGCTTCCGGCAGTGAGCTGGGTTCATGGGTGCCTTGCCTGAGCCACTGGCGAATAGTCTCGATGCGGGCGATCGCCTCGTCGGCTACCTTGTCCTGCCCTTTCTGGTATTCGCCGATCTGCAGCAACAGCTCCACCTCTTCATATTTCGCCAGCCAGCTGCGCAGTCGACCTGCCTGAGCCTGATGCTCGGGCGCGATGATCTGGTTCATCACCCGGCTGGCGGAGCGCAGCACGTCGATGGCCGGATAGTGGTTGGCCGCCGCCAGTTTGCGCGACAGGATGATGTGACCATCGAGGATGGAGCGGGTCTCGTCAGCGACCGGCTCTGTCATGTCATCCCCCTCTACCAGCACGGTATAGAGGGCAGTGATGGAGCCCTTGTCTGACTGACCGGCGCGCTCCATCAGGCGGGGCAGTGCGGCAAACACCGACGGTGGATAGCCCCGTCGGGTTGGTGGCTCGCCAGCGGCCAGACCAATCTCCCGCTGGGCACGAGCAAAACGGGTGACGGAGTCCATCAGCAGCAGCACCCGCTTGCCCTGATCGCGGAAATACTCGGCGATGGAGGTGGCGACAAAGCCTGCCTTGGCCCGTTCCATGGCGGGGCGATCCGAGGTGGCCACTACCAGCACGGCCTTTTTTAAACCCTCCTCTCCCAGATCCGCTTCGATAAATTCGCGCACCTCACGGCCACGCTCACCGATCAGCGCCAGCACGGTGACATCTACCTCGGCGCTGCGAATAAGCGATGCCAGCAGGGTGCTCTTGCCACCACCGGCGGCCGCGAAGATCCCCATCCGTTGCCCCTCACCGCAGGTGAGCAGGCCGTCGATGGCGCGAATACCGAGCGAAATGGGCTCGGCGATGCGCTTGCGGCTCATGGGGGCCGGCGCATCCCGATAGACCGGGTACCAGGTCTCGGGCTCCGGCAGATGGCCACCGCCAAAGGGGTTGCCGAGGCCATCGAGCACCTGACCGAGCAGATGCTCGCCGACCCCGACCTGATGCATGGCGCCGGTCGGGCTCACCTCGGTGTTGGAGGAGATGCCAAACATTTCGCCAAGGGGGGTGAGCAGCGCCTGATGCTGGGCAAAGCCGATCACCTCTGCCTGCAGGGAGAGAGTGTTGTCCGGGTTGCGCAGATGACAGAGCTCACCGATCCGCACGCCTGGGACGACCGCCTTGAGCAGGGTGCCGGTCACCTGGGTGACCCGGCCACGGATCTGGATCAGGCGGCACTCGTCGATGGCGTGACGAAGCTGATCGGGGATGTGGTCAAGGGAGAGGGTCATAACAATCTGCGCTATTGAAACTGGTGGCCACTATAGGGGATGGGGGGCTACGGGGATTTCAGCGCGAGTCGGGACTTTTTAGAAAACCGTTGGGGGCGGGCTAAAAATTCACGGCCGATTTTGGCATAGGGAGGCGAGGGCGATTTTTATAATGCCATCCTCGTCAATCCATTCGTCACGGGAGTTTCCATGGCCATTATCCAGAGCAACCCCTATGCCCCTGCCGCCCAGCCCGAGCTGCGCGGAGCAGAGGTCGCATCCCGTCAGGCTCCCCTGCAGGGCGGGCAATTTCAGGGGGAGCGGGTCGTGCTGGCCAGTGCCACCCAGTCGCTGGCCGATGCCGCCGAAGAGCTCACTTTTGTCTTTTCCGAGCGCGCTGAGCTTTCGCTCGCCAAGCGAAAGCTGAGTGACAGCCATGCCCGCATCAGCGAGATAGAGGCGCTGGTGGGGGATTACCTCGACAAAGTGCCGGAGCTGGAGCGCCAGCAGAAGATCAAGGAGATGGTGAGCCACCTCAGCAGCGGTCGGCTGGCCAATCTCTCCCAGCTGCTGGCCTACCTCGAGAGCTATTCGGGGGAGGTGAGCGAGCAGTTCGAGGCGCTCTGTCAGGCGCGCAAGGCCCTCGCCGGACGACCGGAGATGCAGGGCACCCTGGCGCTGGTGGAACAGGCGCTGGCCAAGCTGGCGGACGAGCAGGGCAGTGCCATCGTGCTGGGGGCGCGCATTACCGGCCCCGCGGCCGAAGCGGCCAAAGCGGGCGTGGGAGCCGAGCAGGATCTACGGGATCTCTATCGCGATGCGGTGCAGGACTACCGTGCCCTCTCTGCCGCCTGGCGCGATATTCACAGCCGCTTTGGCAACGGTGCGCTGGAGAAGGTGACCGGCTTCATGATGAAGGCCCTGAGCGCCGATCTCGACAGCCAGCAGCGCTGGCTCGACCCGGTCAAGCTGGAACGGGTGATGAGCGACATGCACAAGCTGCGGCTGCTCAACACTCTCTCGGCGCAAGTGGACGAGCTGTGGCAACGGGTGAAGGAGGGCTCGGCCCATGGCATACGGGCCTTCTGATCTGATGGGCGATCTGATCGCCCTGGTGGAGAAACGCTGGGCCAGCGTGCGTGATGTGGAGCAGGTCGGTGTGGCTCTTGAGCTGTCAGATTGTCGCCAGCAGGTGTTGCTTTATCAGGAGCTCAAGCGGCTGATCCGCCTGCTGCCGGTGGAGCTGTTCAGTGAGGAGGAGCAGCGCCAGAACCTGTTGCAGTGCTGTCAGGGTGCGCTCGATAACGCCATCGAGCGGGAAGAGGATGAGTTGTCTGGAGAGTCGTCATGAACTGGATTGAACCCTTGCTGGTGCAGTTTTGCCAGGATCTGGGCATCACCATAGGGGATAACCCCCATTCGCTGATCCAGCTTGAACTGGAGCAGAGCGGCACTCTGCAACTGGAGCGCCATCAGGGACAACTGACCCTCTGGTTGGCCCGCGCCGTACCCTGGCATCAGAGTGGCGAGGCGATCCGCCGCGCCATGACCTTGACCGCCGCGGCGCAAGGCCCGGCCCTGCCGGTGCGCAGCGGCTGGTTGGGGGAGGAACAGCTGATCCTCTTCGTCACCCTGGATGAGCGGGCCGTGACTCTGCCCCAGCTCCATCAGGCAGTGACCACCCTGACCCGGCTGCAGCGAGAGGTGCTGGCGTCATGAGCCGGATCACTGCCGCGCATATCGGGATCGAGCAGCTTAGCGCCATCTCCCTCGACGATCAGGAGCGCAGCCTGCCGGGGCGTTATGCCCTGTTGCCCGATGGCCAGTCCATCGAACCCCATATCAGCCGCCTCTACCCCGAGCGGCTGGCGGATCGGGTGCTGCTCGATTTCGCCACCCCGGATCGCGGCTTTCACGACTTGCTGCGACCGGTCGATTTCAATCAGGCGATGCAGGGTCTGCGCAGCGTGCTGGCAGAAGGGCAGAGCCCAGAGTTGCGAGCGGCCGCTGCGCTGCTCGAACAGATGCACGCCGATGAACAACTGATGCAGATGACCCTTCATCTGCTGCACAAGGTATGACCATGGTGCTTACGTCACAGCAGCAGGATGCGCTGCTGCTCACCGGCTGGTTGCAACTGCAATATGGCCACCCCGACAAGGCGAGCGTCCTGCTGGCCGCCCTGTTGCAGATCCACCCCGACCATCAGGGAGGGCGACGGACCCTGCTGGTGGCCCTGCTCAAACAGGGGGAGGGGGAGGCTGCGTTAGCCCATGTCGATCAGCTGATGCAGCAAGGGAAGGCCGATGGCTCGCTCTGGCTCTGCCGCAGCCGGGCCTGCCAGTTGGCAGGGCGGCTGGATGAAGCCCGTTTTGCCTATCAACAATACCTCGAACTGGAAGAGCAGAATGAATCAACGCTCCCTTGAGCTGCTGCGCCGGATCGGCGAGCGCAAGGACATCATGCTGGCGATCCTGCTGCTGGCCATCGTCTTTATGATGGTCTTGCCGCTGCCGCCGGTGGCCCTCGATATTCTGATTGCCATCAACATGACCATCTCAGTGGTACTGCTGATGATGGCGGTTTATATCAATTCGCCGCTGCAGTTCTCCGCCTTTCCGGCGGTGCTGCTGATCACCACCCTGTTCCGGCTTGCCTTGTCGGTGAGCACCACCCGGATGATCCTGCTGCAGGCCGATGCGGGGCAAATCGTCTACACCTTCGGCAACTTCGTGGTGGGGGGCAATCTGGTGGTGGGGATCGTCATCTTCCTCATCATCACCATCGTCCAGTTTCTGGTGATCACCAAGGGCTCGGAGCGGGTCGCCGAGGTGAGTGCCCGCTTCTCCCTCGATGCCATGCCGGGCAAGCAGATGAGTATCGACGGTGACATGCGCGCCGGGGTGATCGACGTGCACGAGGCGCGGGATCGCCGCGGGGTCATCGAGAAGGAGAGCCAGATGTTCGGCTCCATGGATGGCGCCATGAAGTTCGTGAAAGGGGACGCCATCGCGGGCCTCATCATCATCTTCGTCAACATCCTCGGCGGCGTCACCATCGGGGTGACCCAGAAGGGGTTATCCGCCGCCGATGCGCTGCAGCTCTACTCCATCCTGACGGTGGGTGATGGCATGGTCTCCCAGGTGCCGGCCCTGCTGATCGCCATCACTGCGGGGATCATCGTGACCCGGGTCTCCTCCGAGGAGTCCTCCGATCTGGGGACCGATATCGGTGCCCAGGTGGTGGCCCAGCCCAAGGCGCTGCTGATCGGCGGTCTGCTGCTGGTACTGTTTGGTCTGATCCCGGGCTTCCCGATGATCACCTTCTTTGCGCTGGCGGCCATCGTCACGGCAGGCGGTTATTTTATCGGCTTGCGTCAGCGCAAGGCGCAGAGCAGCAACAGTCAGGATCTTCCTGCCGTCCTGGCGCAGGGGGCGGGAGCCCCCGCCGCCCGCAGCAAGCCAAAACCGGGCAGCAAGCCTCGGGGCAAGCTGGGGGAGAAGGAGGAGTTCGCCATGACGGTGCCGCTCCTGATCGATGTGGATGCCGCTTTGCAGGCCGAGCTGGAGGCGATTGCCCTCAACGACGAACTGGTGCGGGTGCGCCGCGCCCTCTATCTCGATCTCGGGGTGCCCTTCCCGGGTATTCACCTGCGTTTCAACGAGGGGATGGGGCCCGGCGAATACCTGATCCAACTGCAGGAAGTACCGGTCGCCCGCGGTCTGCTGCGACCGGGCCATCAGCTGGTGCAGGAGAGCGCCTCCCAGCTCGATCTGCTGGGGATCCCCTACGAAGAGGGGGCGCCGTTACTGCCGGGACAACCGACTTTGTGGGTCGCTAATGAACATCAGGAGCGGCTGGAGAAGTCACGGCTGGCCAGCCTCACCACTGATCAGGTGGTGACCTGGCATCTATCCCATGTGCTGCGGGAATATGCCGAGGACTTTATCGGCATTCAGGAGACCCGCTACCTGCTGGAGCAGATGGAGGGGAGCTATGGCGAGCTGGTCAAGGAGGCGCAACGCATCATCCCGCTGCAGCGAATGACCGAAATTTTGCAGCGGCTGGTGGGGGAGGATATCTCCATCCGCAACATGCGCGCCATCCTCGAGGCGATGGTGGAGTGGGGCCAGAAGGAGAAGGATGTGGTGCAGCTCACCGAGTACATCCGCAGCAGCCTCAAGCGCTACATTTGCTACAAGTACGCCAACGGTAACAACATCTTGCCTGCCTATCTGCTCGATCAGCAGGTGGAGGAGCAGATCCGCGGCGGCATTCGCCAGACTAGTGCCGGCAGCTATCTGGCGCTCGACCCCACCATTACCCAGAGCTTTCTCGATCAGGTGCGCCATACCGTCGGTGATCTGGCCCAGATGCAGAACAAACCGGTGCTCATCGTCTCCATGGATATCCGCCGCTATGTGCGCAAGCTCATCGAGGGGGATTACCACGCCCTGCCGGTGCTCTCCTATCAGGAGCTGACCCAGCAGATCAATATCCAGCCCCTCGGGAGGGTCTGCCTGTGAGCGGGGACCCGTTAACCTCTGACCCCCTGATCCCCTGGCTGCAAGCCAGGGGTGTGGCGGTGGCCCCTCACCATCTGGGGGCGACTCCCATCCAGATCGGCCACGGTTTTTGCTATCGCCAAATTTATCTCGCCTGGCGCTTTGATCCTGCGACCCGACGGGTCTGGATCCTGCTGGTGCGCCGAGGGGGGGAGCGGGCCGGACTGGCCAATCCCTTTGCCGCCCTCTATCTGCTGGCCGAAGCCACTCTGACAGTGCTCGGGCCGGGCCATTACCTCTACGGCAACGTCGATGTCTTTCGTGGCAGTAGCCTGAGTAGTGAGCGGCTCGGGCGCTTTTACCTGTGCTGGACGGGAGCCAGTGAACCCGAGCCCGGCTGGTTCATGCTGGCCGCCGAGCAGGTCTGTTCCCTGCGAGATATGCGAAAACGACAAAAGCACGGCCTTGCGTGACAGGCATGTCCAAAAGGGCCTCATAGAATAGGAGCCAAGATGAAACAACCGCGTTTTGCCGACCATAGCGAGACCATTTCGCAGGCAGAGCAGGCCATTGCCGACAGCGATCACCGCAACGCTCTGTTGCAAGAGATGCTGGCTGGCCTCGCTCTCTCGGATCAGACCTGTCAGCTGCTATTCGATGCGCCGACCGAGCAAGTGGCCGTGGCCGAGCAGGAGTTGCTGGCTGAGATCCAGCGCAGACAGGCGTTACTGCCGGCACAGCCGGGAGAGGGCCGCAAGAGTCGCCGTCCCACCATGATGCGCGGACTGATGATTTAAGGAGTCGTGATGAGCACTATCCCTGACTACAACACCAACCCTGGTGCGTTCGTCGGCTGGCTTGATGGGCAAGCGCTGGACGCATTGCCGGGCCATAAAAACCCCAAGTTGACCGAACTGGTCGAGCTGCTCAAGGGCAAGATCACCATCAGTGCTGACTCATCGACTGCGCTGAGCAAGGAGCAGCTGGAGAAGTTGCTGGCTGCCTATCTGACGGATCCCGCCTCGATCAACGGGGGTTGGGCGATGGGCCAGTTCCAGGGGGGGCAAGATGCGGCCATTGCCGCCATCAAGGGAATGATCGAGCGGGGAGCAAAACAAACCCCGCCAGTCACCCACTGGACCGTCCCTGAATTTATGCTGCTCTCCCTCAGTGCGCTGACCATGGATCGCATCGATGACGATCTCATCACGACCTTTACCGGGGTGATGGCGTTTCAGGACAACCAGCGTAAAGGGCTGCGGGACGAGCTGGCAGAGATGACCGGTGAGCTGAAGATCTACGGGGTGATCCAGTCCGAGATCAACAAGGTGCTCTCTGCGGCATCCAGCCAGACCTTCAACACCAATTTCAATCTGCTGGATTACAAGCTCTATGGCTATCAGTCTCTGGCCGAATTTATGGATGGTTCAGAGTTCAAACTGTTGTCAAAAATGTTTACCGATGGGTCGGTGCAAAAAGCACAGCAAGATTTCACCAACGCTAAAAACGAGCTGGAAAAAGTAACGTCTGCCAGCCTCGCCCCCAAAACGCTGGGGGAGGCCAAGGCCGATTATGAGCGTAAAAAAGCCAATTTTGAGAAGATCGTAGCCACGCAGGTCATCACAGTTAAAACGTTCCTCGAAAGTGAGCAGAAGAAGAGCGGCGCGATGAAAAATATCGAAGCCAGCTACAGCTATGACAAGGACAACAACAAGCTTGGCAACTTCTCCACCAGTGTGAGCGACCGTTCTCGCCCGCTCAACGATCAGGTCAGTGAAAAGACCACCCGCCTCAACGACGTCAGCTCGCGCTATAACGCCGCCATCGAGGCACTCAACCGCTTTATCCAGAAATACGACAGCATCATGCGCGACATTCTTGGCGCAATTTGAGGAGAGATCATGCAGACCGACACCACCCTGACCCCGGAATATGAAGCAGAGCTGGAAGCCTTTATGGCTGACGGCGGCACCCTGGCCATGCTGCAGGATATCTCGGGCGACACCCTGGAGCAGCTCTATGCCCTGGCCTTTGGCCAGTATCAGGCTGGCAAGTGGGAGGATGCTCACAAGATCTTCCAGGCCCTCTGCATGCTGGATCACTATGAGCCGCGCTATTTCCTTGGGCTGGGTGCCTGCCGTCAGGCGATGGGGGAGTTTGAAACGGCGGTTCAAAGCTACAGCTTTGGCGCCATGCTCGACCTGAAAGATCCCCGTTTCCCGTTTCATGCTGCCGAGTGCCGGCTGCAACAAGGTGATTTGAACGGGGCCGAGAGTGGCTTCCACTCGGCCCGACTGCTGGCGGACACAGATCCCCAGCAGGCAGACCTGGCGGCAAGCGCCAAGGTCATGTTGGAAGCCATCGCAATCAGAAGGGATCTGCAAGATGAACCCGATCAGCAATGAAAGACAGGTTTCCCCGCTGGGAAACACAGGTGATGTTGCGGGCCTGGCGCCCGTAACCCAACCTCGCAGTGAAACACGGCTCGATGCCGCAACGGTGCAAGTCACCGGTCAGGCCCGCAAGTCAGGGGTCTCGCTGAACCCACCACTGGCGGTAAGCAATAGCCAGGTCAGTGCGCAGCAACTTGGTGAAATCGGCAAGTTGGTGGCTTCGGTGAAAGAGAACACCCGCTTGATTCTGCCGCACACCACCGGGTTGGTGACCGCAGCCTTTACCTCGCCCGAAGCGTTCGAGATTGAGCTGGGCAAGCTCACCAGCGATCTGGAGAAGACCCAGACCAAGCTGAAGCTTGATGATATCCGGCAAGCTCGCACGCTGAACGAGAAGAAGATCGGCGAGAACCAGGCGAAGATCAAAGAGGCAGAAGAGAGTGCCCAGGAGGCCAAGAAGGCCGGTATCTTTGGCAAGATTTTCGGCTGGATCAGTGCCATCGCCTCGCTGGTGATCGGCGCCATCATGGTGGCAACCGGGATTGGCGCTGCCGCCGGTGCCCTGATGATCGCAGCTGGCGTCGTTGGCGTGGTCAACATGGCTGTGCAGCAGGCTGCCGCTGATGGCCTTATCTCCAAGGAGGTGATGGAGAAGCTGGGGCCAGCCCTGATGGGGATAGAGATTGCGTTGGCAGTGATTTCGGCCGCAGTCAGTTTCGGCGCGACCATTGGCGGTGCGATTGCCAAACTGGGCGCCAAGATTGGTGGCAAGGTTGCGGATGTTACCGCCAAAATCGTTGCCAAGGCGGGTGAAATGGCCGCCAAATTTGGTGCCAGAGCAACCGTTGAGGCGGTGAAGGTGAGTGATAAGGTGGCGAAAGTGGCCAAACTGGCCACCCAGGGTGCCGATATCCTCATTGATGTGAGCAGTGGCGTGGCCAAAACGGTCCAGTCAGCGAAAGAGTCCGAGTCGCTCGATGCCCAGGCTGATCTTGCCTTGAGCAAGAGCGAGATGACCGAACTGCAAGGGGTCATCGACAAGCTCAAGGAGGCGATAGCCCAGATGATCGAGGCGTTCCAGCAGACCATGGAGATGATCTTCCAGATGATCAATGCCAAGGGCGACATGATGAACAACCTAGCCCGCAGACCTGCTGCTATCTAAGGAGTACCGACCATGATTAACAGTGATTATGCAAATGGTGTGACCCGTACCGCCCCGCTGACCGAGGTGCAGGCCGGTGAGGCGCAGCAGGTTCGCAGTGCGACCACTGCCCATGAGGCTGCCGTTTCGACCCGTTCGCAAGGGGCAGAGAACAAGAGCGTTCCTACTCTGCCACGCCCCTCCATCCCCTTCGATACCAAAGGGGTGACCCAGATGGTTGCGCAGCTGGACAGTGCGATGGATATGATGTCCTTGCTGTTCAAACTGGCCCGTCAGGCCCGTGAGGAGGGGTTACAGGTTCGGGATATCGAGAACAAGCTGGTCATCAGCAACCAGCAGGCACAGGTTGATGAGATGCGCCACGGCGCCAAGCTGATGATCGCTATGGCGGTGGTCTCCGGCGTGATGGCGGGGTTCTCTGCCATTATGGGCGGGATCAGCCTGGGCAAGGGTGCCAAGACTATCAAGCAGCAACAATCCCTTGATGGCAAGATTGCCGGTCGCGAGGCCTTGATTGACGCCAAGGTTGATAGCTTGAGCAAGCAGGGCCAACAGGTTGACCGTGCTGATGTGGGCAAAGTCTGGAAACAGGACCAAGTTGCAGACAGTAATGCGAGCCGATTGTTGGACAAGAAATTTGCTCGCACTTCCGAACGGGGTCAGGTGTTCAACACTGTAACCCAGTCTGTGGGGCAAATGAGCAACTCTGCGGTGCAGGTGGCGCAGGGTGATAGCCAGGCCAATGCGAAAGAAGACGAGGTCGAGGCGACCATCAGTCAGAGCGAGAAGCAGAAGGCCGAGGACAATATGTCCTTCAATGCCAACTTTATGAAAGATCTGCTGCAACTGATGCAGCAGTATTCCCAGAGCCAGAATCAGGCTTGGAAAGCGGCATTTGGCGTTGCATAAACGTCATGGCAATCAAGGCGCCCACTGGGGCGCCTTTTTGTTTTTTCCGGCCATTTTTCTTAAAAGTGCCGCCCTTGAGTGACAGCCCGCATGGCGGTGGCAGGCTAACATCTCTTCCTCTCTGCTGGAGGAAATCATGGATGTAACTGTCATCATCAATCGACTGCTCGCTGAATTTGCCACCAAATATGGTTTGCCATCCCTGGCTCTGAATCAGGAGGGGGTTGCGGCGCTCTGCTTTGACGAGCAGTTGCAACTCAGCCTTATCCTGGTGCCGGAGCGGGATCAGCTGGTGTTGCAGGCTGACGTGGGCCGAGCTGCATCAGGTGGGCGAGGGGATTTTCCGTCAGTTGGCCAGCTTCAATCGTCACTGGTATCAGTTCAATCTTCACTTCGGTTTCGATGAAGAGAGTCTGACGGTGCAACTCTATCGCCAGATGGCGGCAAGCCGGTTGACTCTGGCGTACCTTGAAGAGAGTCTCGCCAGCATGCTTGAGCATGCCGAGTTCTGGCAGGAGTTGCTGCAACCCAGTACGCGGGAGGCAGGCAGCAGTGATCAGGTGATGGGAGTGCGGGTATAGCCATGAAGATTCAGGAATCACAAGGTGCGCTGGCCCTGCATGGGGCAGAGGCGGGCAAGGTAGGGGCATTTGCAGGCAGAACCGTGAGTGCCCGGTCAGCCAATACGAGCCAGGTTCCCCTGTCGGCACTGCTGCGACGCTCCATTACCCTTAATCAGGTCCAGGAGCTGGCGCTGCAGCGACTGCAGCAGGGTGAGCACACACCGCTGAGTGAGCGGCGGATCCGGGTGTTATGAGAGGTCTGCTGGCACTGATGTTGTCGGCCATGCTGGCCGGTTGTGTCACCACCCCGGAGCTGAAGCCATCGCAACAGCAACTCAAGGGCGAGGTGCACTTCCCGCAAGCCTTGCCACGTCCGGCGACAGTGGAGGTGGCGGTGCTCAGTGTGATCGGGGGGCGTCCGTTGCAAGTGGCAGCCACCCGTTATGAGGTGACCATGCTGCCATTGCTGTTTGATCTGCGTTTGACCCCTCTGCAACTGGCGGAAGGGGAGATCTATCTGCGGGCCCGCTTGCGATTTATAGATGGCTCCGCGGTACAGGCTATGAGTCAGCAGAAAGTTTTTAAGATTTTTAATGACAAAAAAATGGTTATTCAATTGCAGCCAAAAGCTTGTTATCCACAATGTCAGTAATGATTGTGTTTAAATAAAAAGCCTCAAATCAATCATTTATTAATTTATCAGTTAAGATTGAAGGTTTCTTTTTGTAACGAAGTATCTTTTGCTGTAAGCACACCATTAAGTATGAGTCGTTGCACTGGATAAATAGTGTGTTAGCTCTAATTTTAGGCTGGTTTTTCTGCTTGTGACTGTTGTAGGATCCCCCCTCATTTCAATGGTGATTAATTTTTGAATTCACCAGCGAATGGCTTGATTACAAAATAATAAATAAAAATAACAGCAATAATAAAGCACCCGAGAGCGACCCGCTTCCGGAGGTGTTACTGGTACTACACGCAGATTCAGGAAAATAAAACATGAAGGGCATTACTACCACAGAGAAGGGCGATATGGCCCTGCTCCAGTGGTGCATGTCTGCTTTTAACGTTATCGAACATCCGCAAGAGGGAATTTATATTCTCCTGGAAGGATCGATGAAGTGGCAGGACTGTACCGATACCTATGAATTATCCCCCAACGAACTTCTGTTCGTGCGCCGTGGCAACTACGCGGTCTGTACCGGTGACGGCCCCTGCTGCCTGCTTTGGCTACCTCTGTCAAACTCCTTTTTGCAAGGCTTCTTGCAACGTTTCGGTTCACTGTTGAGTGAAGTCCCCCGGCTGGAGGGGATGGCCCCCACGCTGCTGCCGTTTCACTCATCCCCCTTGCTGACCCAATGTATTCAGGGGCTGCGCGGGTTGACCGAACATGAACATCCCCCCGCACTGGCCCAATTACGCACCGAAGAGTTGCTGTTTCTGCTCGCTTTTGGCGAACAGGGGCCTCAACTGATGTCTATTTTGCGCCAGCTGAGCAATCGCCAGGTCGAGCGGTTGCAACAGTTTATGGAAAAGCACTATCTGATGGAGTGGAAGCTCAGCGAATTCGCCAAAGAGTTCGGTATGGGATTGACCACTTTCAAGGAGCTGTTTGGCTCGATATATGGTGTTTCTCCACGCGCCTGGATCAGTGAAAGGCGGATCCTTTTCGCTCATCAGTTATTACTCAATAGTGAAATGAGCATCGTCGATATTGCGATGGAGGCCGGTTTCTCCAGCCAATCCTATTTTACCCAGAGTTATCGTCGTCGTTTTGGCTGTACGCCAAGCCGTGCCCGACACGGCACAGATTAACGCCGGACTAAAATAATCTGACGTTTTTTATAAGCCGCGGAGCGAGGCAATGGATAGAATAGCCAGCATATCGAAACATCATTCCATTATTGCCCGCAGCAAGATGAGCAAGGCATAGCATGAGTCAGCAAGATCACCATTCACCTAACCAGGGCCTGTTTGCAGGTCGTCGGGTTACCGTTGTCCAGCCAGATACCCTGAGTCGGGATCGTCTGGTCGGCCAGCTGTCCGTGCTCCGTTATCAGGATGCCGGCGTGATCACCTCGCAGCAGATGGCCCTGTTGCAACGACTGTTGCCAAGAACCCGACTGGAGAGCCTGTTGGGCTCCATCTGGTTTCAGCGCCGTCTCGATGCCGCGCTGGCCGTCTCGCGTGAGGAGCTGCAACAGATCTTGCGTCTGGCAGGCAGCGAGCGTTGTGACTGGATGCAGCAGCTGGGGGACCGCATCAATCTGGCGGATCGTCCCTTGCTGTGGCACTGGGTGCTCTATCCCTTGCACCGCTGGTGGGTTCAGCGTCTTGAACCACTTTACGGCGCCTGGCTTAACGAACTGGAGCAGTTGCAGGTGATGCGCCGCCAGCTCAATGCCCAGGCTGTGTTCTGGCAGACCGTGGTCGATGTACCGGCGGATCTGGAGAGCCGGATCACCGATCAGCTTGAGCAGTTGAACCTGCGCGAGCAGGAGCTCACCCGGCTGCAGACTGATTGTGAGACACGTCTCCAGCTGGCCTGGCCTGCCTGGTATGCGCAAACGAGCAAGGAGGGGGACCCGGTTCACCTGATGCCGGTACCGCTTGAGCTCGGCACATTCTGGCATGCCCTGCAGGCTCTGCCCCATCAGGACGAGGCAGCCCTAACCCTGCATGAGTGGCTGGCCGGCCGGGGCATAGCCCTGGTTCAGGATCACTTCTACTGGCAGCCTCTTGCGCCCTAGATAGCCCGAGGAACTATGCAAACGCTACTGAATCGATTGGCCGCAAACCTTGGCCAAGGGCCTTTTATTGCCGACGCACAGGGAAAGTACCATCTGCGGATCGATGGTTATCCCCTCTTTCTGACCCCCAGAAACGGTGAATTGCTGCTGAGTACCCCGCTTGCAAGCAGCCAGAGGAATGATGCTGAGGCCCATGATCCGGCGCTGCTAAAGCGTCTGTTGCAACAGGTGGTGGCCTGGGGCCGTCATGCCCCCCATGCCCTGGTGCTGGACGATCTTGGCAATTTGCAGCTGGAGGCGCGGCTCGCACTGGAGTGGCTCGATGAGGCGCTGCTGGCGGAGCGCCTGAGCCAGCACATCGCCCTGCTGGAGCGGTTGGAACCCCAATTGACCGAGGCCGCCTTGGCCCCCCAATGGAGACAGATGATATGGCACCCTTGAGTGTGCAACCCCTGCTGCGTCCCCTGTTGTGGATCTGCCTCGCCGTGATGGCGTGGCAGCGTCCCGCCATGGCACAGGAGCTGGACTGGGTGCCCATGCCTTACAGCTATGTGGCAGAAGGGGAGAGTCTGCGCGACGTGCTGGTCAACTTCGGTGCCAACTACGAGGTCTCGGTGGTGGTCAGCGACAAGGTCAACGATCAGGTCAACGGTCAGTTTGAGCATGACGAGCCGCTCGCCTTTTTGCAGCAGCTCTCCTCCCTCTATAACCTGGTCTGGTACTACGACGGCAATGTGCTCTACGTCTTCAAGAACAGCGAAGTGCAGTCCCGTCTCATCAATCTGGAGCAGACTGGCGCAGCAGAACTCAAGCAGGCGCTGCAACGAGCCGGGATCTGGGAGCCCCGCTTTGGCTGGCGCCCCGATGCGGATAACCGGCTGGTCTATGTCTCCGGCCCGCCCCGTTACCTTGAGCTGATCGAGCAGACCGCGCTGGCATTGGAGCAACAGTCCCAGCTGCGCAGCGAGAAGACCGGGCCGCTGGCCATCGAGATCTTCCCCCTCAAGTATGCCTCGGCGACCGATCGCTCCATCCAGTACCGCGATACCGATGTGGCGGCGCCCGGTGTGGCGACCATTCTGGCCAAGCTGCTGAGCGATGCTGGCGTGCAGATGGTTAACGGCGAGGGTAGCAAGGCAGCGACGGCCACCTCCGGTCAGGCCATCGTGCAGGCCGATCCTTCCCTCAATGCAGTGATCGTGCGCGATGCCCCGGAGCGGATGGCGATGTACGGCAAGCTGATCGCCGCGCTCGACAAACCGGCGGCCCGCATTGAGGTGGCGCTCTCCATTATTGACATCAATGCCGAGGATCTCTCCCAGCTGGGGGTGGATTGGCGAGTGGGGATCCGCACCGGTTCCAACCAGCAGGTGATTATCAAGACCACCGGCGATCGCAAAGGAATTGAAGGGGGCGCCGCGCTCGGCAGTTTGGTGGACTCCAAGGGACTCGACTATCTGCTGGCCCGGGTCAACTTGCTGGAAAATGAAGGCAATGCCCAGGTGGTCTCCCGCCCGACCTTGCTGACCCAGGAAAACACCCAGGCGGTGATCGACCACAGCGAAACCTATTACGTGAAGATCAGCGGCGAGCGGGTGGCCGAGCTGCAGGGGATCACTTACGGCACCATGTTGCGGATGACGCCCCGGGTGATCCAGATGGGTGACAGACCCGAGATCAGCCTGAGCCTCCACATCGAGGATGGCAACCAGAAACCCAACAGTGCGGGGGCCGATGGCATTCCCACCATCAGTCGCACCGTGGTCGATACCATCGCCCGGGTCGGCCATGGCCAGAGTCTGCTGATAGGCGGTATCTACCGCGACGAGATGAGCGAGAACCTGAGCAAGGTGCCCTTCCTTGGTGACATCCCCTATCTGGGGGCGCTGTTCCGTAGCAAGGACACCCAGACTCGTCGTTCGGTGCGGCTATTTATCATTGAGCCTCGTCTGATTGATGACGGTATTGCCCACTATCTGGCCCTCGGCAATGGTCAGGATTTGCGAGCTGGGGTGCTCGGGGCTGATGAGATCTCCAATCTGAGTCTCTCCCTTGGCAAGGTGCTGGGGGGCGCGCAATGCCAGCCGCTGGCTGCAGCCCGTGATGTGCAGCAACTGCTGCGTCAGGGGGGCAAGAGCTCGTCCCTCACTCAGTGCCGGATGGGCAATGAGCTGGGGTGGCGTCTGGTCGAAATGAACAAGGATCAAAAATGTACACCGGCCGCCAGCTGGTGTGTGCAGGCGGGCAATGAGGGCGCGACCCGATGAGCTGGAAGTGCCGCGTATATCGCGGGCTCAACCGCGGGGTAGAAGTTCCTCTGCCGGAGGGGCGTCTGGTCATCGGTTCCGATCCCCTCAAGGCTGATCTGGTGCTGGTGGATGAGGGGATGGCCCCCGAGCATCTGGTACTGCTGGTGAATGGGGAAGGGATCACTCTGCAAGCCTGGGCGGACGGTATTACCCCGACTCAGGACGGTGTCGCCCTGACCGCGGGAGAGACGCTCAGGGCGGGGACGCGCCTGGAGGCAGGCCCGCTGCTCTGGAGCTTCTGTGACAACAGTCGTTCGCTACCCGAACAGCTGGAGGTACTGGCGGCGGTGGTTGCTCCTTCTCGTGCGCCGCGGCGGCGGGCAGCGGGCGCCGATGTCTGGATGGGGGTCCTCTGCCTGAGTCTGGTGGTCGCCGTGGTCTTGCTGCTCGGAACGGGCTGGTGGCATGGCGCCGACGAGAACGAATCCGCTCGTAGTGAGCAGGCATTGAAGCGCTTTCTGGCCGCACCAAACTACCGTCAGGTGGTGCTGAACAGCAGTGATCCGGAGCTGTGGCAACTCTCGGGTTACGTCGATGAGAACAGCGCGCGTCTTGCCTTGCAGCAGTATCTCGATAGCAAGGGTTTCAACTACCGGCTGGAGCTGCGCACCATGGAAGATCTGCGGCAGGGGGCCGGCTTTATCTTGCAGAAGCTGGGTTATGAACAGCTGCAGATCCGCAATGGCAAGGAGCCTGGCTGGCTCAAGCTCAGCGGTGAAATTCAGGGGCAGGATGGCAAATGGAGCACCATTGAATCTCTGCTCAAGCAGGAGGTACCCGGCCTGCTGGGGGTTGAGAATCAGGTACAGATTGCCGGGGCTTATCGCAAGCGCCTCGATGCCTTGCTGCAGGAGCAGGGGCTGGCTGGTGCATTACGGGTGCGTGAGGCGGGTGGGCGACTCGAACTCTCCGGCCAGCTGGATGAGCGCCAACTTGGCCAGTTTCAGCAGGTCAATCAGCAGTTTCGCCGGGAGTTCGGTACACACCCGACGCTGGAGCTGATCAATCAGACCAGAACGCCGCGTCAGGATGAGCTGGAGTTCGACGTGCGCAGCGTCTCGTTTGGCCGGGTGCCTTATGTGGTACTGGCGGACAACCAGCGCTATCCGGTCGGGGGCGCAACCTCCAGCGGGGTGCGGGTGCTGGCTATTCGCCCCGATGCGGTGGTGGTGAGCAAGGGCAAGCAGCAATACATCGTCAAATTAAAAGGAGCCGAGCGGCATGATGACCAGTTTGGAAGCGCGACTGTCCGGCGCTGATCCCGCCTTTGCCCGTGAGCTGCATGAGCAGCTTGTTCAGGCGCAGGGTGAAGTGAAACGGCAACTGCTGCGTGGTGGAACCCCGCAACAGTATCGGGAGTGGCAACAACAGGCCGACGCCATCGAGGCGGGGCTCACGATCATTGGCAAGTTAAAGGAGCACAACCATGGCTGATTACTTTAAGTATGCGGACGGTACTACTAACACCCTCGATCAGGTGGCATCGAACCTCTCCGGGCAGGCCAATGACGCCAATACCGAGGTCAACAAGGCCATTGAGGCGATGAAAACCAATCCGGATAACCCGGCGCTGTTGGCCGAGCTGCAGCACAAGATCAACAAATGGTCGGTGATCTACAACATCAACTCCACCGTGACTCGGGCCATGAAAGACCTGATGCAGGGTATTTTGCAGAAGATTTGATGATGAACCCTGAACTAAAGCGACAACTGGCCGAACTTGCGCTGGCTGGTACCGGCCACCATTGTCACCAGGAGGCGGCTATTATTGCCGACTGGCTGGCTGGTGCGCCGGAGATGACCGAGTGTGTAACGCTCATTCGCCTCTCCTCCCTGATGAACCGGGGGGATTACCAGGCCGCTTTGCAGCTTGGTGGCGAGCACTGCACACCGGATATCGAGCCCTGGCTGGCCCTGTGCGAGTGGCGGCTTGGCCAGCAGGATGCGCTGGCCGCACGGCTGCTGCGGCTGGAACAGAGCGGCCAGCCCGCCTTGCAACAGTTTGCTGCAGGCCTGCGCGAGCAGATGGCGTCATGAAGATTGAAGGTAGCGATCAGCTGGGGGGAGTGCAGCCGCTGCATCAGCCCCTCCCGCCTGAATCCATGGCTCAACGCCAGTTCGAACGACTGCTGGCCAAGACCCCCGAGCCGGATCTGTTCGAACGCTGGCAACAGGGGGCCCCC
Source organism: Aeromonas sp. ANP5 (assembly GCF_963870295.1). Classification (NCBI taxonomy): domain Bacteria; kingdom Pseudomonadati; phylum Pseudomonadota; class Gammaproteobacteria; order Aeromonadales; family Aeromonadaceae; genus Aeromonas; species Aeromonas sp. ANP5. The sequence continues at coordinate 51,949 of NZ_CAWMRY010000022.1, forward strand.
CTTGAGGGGTTGCTTGCTGGTGTAACACCAGCCGCCAAGCGTGAACTGCTCTGGCAGATCTACCAACAGGGCGACAAACTGGCGCCGGATATTGGCAAGCAGCTGTTTGCCCCGGTCACCGACAAGCTGATCGCGCGTTTTGGCGAGCGCCAGTCGCCGGTGGTGGATGCCATCGATCTGCCGGAGTTGCGAGCCACCCTGCGGGAGTTTGATCCCCTGGCGTCGCGGCGGGAGAAGGTGTTGCTGAACTTGTTGAGCGAGCTCAGAGACGGGCAGGGCGCTGTGCCTGCGGGGCATCAATTTCTCGATGCACTGGCCCGGCGCGAGCTGATGACCCTGATCCCGCTCAACGGCATGGTAGACAATCTGATGCGCAATTCGCACAAACTTGATCTGGAGGCGTGATGGAAATTACACAGTCTGCCCAGGCGGTGGTCACCAGCCTGGATGAGTTGAAAGCGGTGGATCTCTCCTCGCCCCATGTCGCCAGTTTTGAACAGGCGATGGGGAGCACATCCCAGGGGATGGGGAGCTCCCTGCTCGGGGAGCTGGGGGAGTTGAAGCAGCAGTTTGTCGAGGCCAAACAGAGCCTGCAAGCCGAGCTGGCGACCCCGGGGGATGATCCCAACAGCCTGATGCAGATGCAGTGGTCGCTGATGCGGATCACCATGCAGGAGGAGCTGATTGCCAAGACAGTGGGCAAGATGAGCCAGAACGTAGAAACCCTGTTGAAGACCCAGTGAGGTAGTGTGAAGAGATCGATGCTGATGGGGGTGCTTGGCGCCTCGTTGCTGCTCAGTGGCTGCAAAGTGGAGCTCTATACCGGGGTCACTCAGAAAGAGGGCAACGAGATGCTGGCGTTGCTGCAAACCGAGGGGATCGCCTCGGACAAGCAGCCGGACAAGGATGGCCGCATCAAGCTGCTGGTGGAGGAGTCCGACGTGGCGCAGGCCATCGAGACCCTCAAACGCAAGGGCTATCCAAAAGAGAGCTTCTCCACTCTGCAGGATGTGTTTCCCAAGGATGGCCTCATCTCCTCGCCCACCGAGGAGCGGGCTCGCCTCACCTATGCCAAGGCGCAGGAGATCTCCAATACTCTGTCGGAAATAGACGGCGTGCTGGTGGCTCGTGTCCATGTGGTGCTGCCGGAGGGCAATGAGGGGATCAGCAAGAAACCCTCTCCCGCATCGGCCTCGGTCTTTATCAAACATGCGGCGGATATCCAGCTCGATACTTACATTCCGCAGATCAAACAGCTGGTCAACAATAGTATCGAGGGGCTCGCCTACGACCGGATCAGCGTGGTGCTGGTGCCCTCGGCGGATGTGCGCCAGAGCCCGCTGATGCCGCGCAATACCTCGCTCTTCTCCATTGAAGTGAGCGAAGGTTCAAAGTGGCGGTTGGGCGGCTTGATTGCCCTGTTGCTGGCGTTGGTGGTGACCAGCAACCTGGCGCAATACATGTGGCACCGGAGCCGGAGTCGCGGATGACGGTCGGTTTGACCCCCTATCAGCTGCGCTTTTGCCCGGCCAGTTACCTCCATGAGGCGCACCTGCCCTCATCCTGGGCGCAGGTGCCGAAACTTTTTCCCGAGTGGCGGACGCAGCCAGCCAGTAACGGCGCCCTGCTCGAGGCGCTGGCATTGGGAATTGGCTATGAGATGCCCGCGCCACTGGGGGGATTGGCGCTCTTTCCCCAAAGTGAGTTGGTGCTGTTGTTGCGCCGTCTGGGGGCCGTGCTGCACGGTGAGTCGATCCGTCGCTGTCTGCTGGCACCGATGCTGCGCCAGATCATCGCCTTGCTGGGGGAGGAGGGGCACAGAGCCGTACTCTCCCAGCTCGACTTGTTGATTGGACCTTGGCCCGCTGGCTGGCAGCAGCCTCTGCCCGCTCAGCTCGATGAGGGGGTGCTGGAAGAGGCTGGTTTGCAGTTCTGGTTGGCGGCGGCCGGGGAAGGCTACCCCGACTGGGCCCGTCGTCTCGCCCTGCGACTTCCCCCAGCGCCACCCGGGCCATCATGGCCTTTGGCGGCTGACCAGCTGCCACTGGCCCGGGCGCTTTGTCTCAAGATTGCCAAACAGGTAACTCCCCAATGCTGCCATTTGTTGAAATAAAGAGTAACCATCTGCAACTGGCGCCAAGCCAGCGTATTTTGCGTAGCCAGGATTACCTCTCCTACCTGAGCGCACAGGAGTTGGTAGAGGCCGCTCGTGCCCAGGCGGCCGATATCGTGGCCGAGGCCCGCGCCGTCTATGAAGAGCAGAAGAGCCTTGGCTGGCAAGCCGGGATGGACGAGGCCCGGCGCGAACAGGCGGTGCTGATCCACCAGACCCAGTTACAGTGCCAGGGGTACTATCGCACCGTGGAGCAGCAGATGAGCGAGGTGGTGCTGCAGGCGGTACGCAAGATCCTGCACGATTACGATCAGGTAGCGCTCACCCTCAAGGTGGTACGAGAGGCGCTCTCGCTGGTGAGCAACCAGAAGCAGGTGACGATACGGGTTCACCCCGAGCAGGTGCAGGCGGTGCGCGACCAGATCGCCAGGGTACACAAGGATTTCCCCGAAATTGGCTATCTCGAGATCTCCGCCGATGCCCGCCTCGATCAGGGAGGCTGCATTCTCGAGACCGAGGTGGGGATCATCGACGCCAGCCTCGACGGCCAGCTGGAGGCGCTCTCCCTCGCTATGAGTTCGGCGCTGGAAAAGCGTGGTGAACAGCAGGCCCGACTCTCAGGGATGAATGCCGCGGTTGAATAAGGCGGCTGAATATATGGTCGGCTACGTGAGAGAACATTTATCTGACAAGTCCCGCCGATTGTTACCTGCCCACAAAAAAACCGCCCCGACTAGCCGGGGCGGTTTTTTTATTTAGCGATACCGAGATTAGTCGTGGGCGACATAAGGGCTCAGCGATAGCGGCCACGTACCGAGCTGCTGGCGCGGCCGGCCATTTTGATCAGGCTCTGGCGGGTGTGCAGGTGGCAGAGCGCGACGCCGAGGGCATCTGCTGCATCCGCCTGCGGGGTGGCGGAGAGTTTCAGCAGATGGGTCACCATATGCTGCACCTGCTCCTTGGCGGCGCCGCCGGTGCCGACCACTGCCTGCTTGATCTGGGTAGCGGAGTATTCGCTCACCGGCAGATAGGCGTTGACCGCGGCGACGATGGCGCTGCCCCGGGCCTGCCCCAGTTTCAGGGCCGAGTCGGCGTTGCGGGCCATAAAGACCCGCTCGATGGCAAACTCGGTGGGCTTGAACTGGGTAATGATCTCGCATACCCCGTCATAGACCTGCTTGAGGCGCTCCGGCAGCTCGCCGCAATCGGTGCGGATGCAGCCAGAGCCCAAGTATTCGGCCTTGCCGCCCACGACCCGGATAACCCCGTATCCGGTGATCCGCGAACCCGGATCGATGCCCAAAATAATGCTCATGGGTGTTGATTGCTCTAAACGCGAGTGATGGCCGCCAAGATAGCAAACTGTGGCCCGTTTGGCTGTATGTCCCGGGTCAAGCGGGCAAAGATTGGCCAGCTTGCGTCGGGCGTGGTTAGCCCTTGAACAGCGCTATGGTGTCGCCATCCTGCAGGCTGCCCGCGCCACGCACCACCACCCGATCCCCCTGCTTGAGGGCGCCGCTCACCGCCACCTGCTGGCTGTCGCCAAACAGCACGGTGACCGGCACCCGATTCACCTTGAGCGCCTTGCCGCTTCGCGCCACCTGATAGACCACGCTGCCATCGGTGCCGAGCACCAGGGCGTCCCGGGGCAGCAGCATGCTCTGCTGATCCCCCAGTGGCAGGGCAACCCGTACCGGCGAGCCGATGATGAAGTTGCCCGCTTCCGGTTTGAGGCGCAGCTCGATGAGGCGCGACTTGGGATCGGCGCTGGCGGCTCGCTGGTAATAGACGCCGTGACCGCTCAGCTGCTCCCCCTCCACCCGCAGCCGGGTTTGCGGTGCCAGCTGCTGGGCCCAGAGGATGGGGGCCTGCAGGCGGATATCCGGCTGATCCGGGTTGACCAGCTCCAGCGCCTGCTCGCCCGCGTCCACATGCTCGCCGGGCTGGATGAAGTGGTTGTTCACCACCCCATCGAACGGAGCATAGATGTGGCTGCGGCGCAGCTGTTCTTCAATCTGGTTCACCTGTATGGCGGCCAGTCGCTCGGCCAGCGCGGCCTGCTCCACATCGTAGCTGGCCTTGTCGTACTGACTCTGGGAGGCGCTCTTTTGCTGGTGCAGTCGGGTGACCCGCTGGGATTCGGCGCGGGCGAAGCGCAGGTTGCTCTGCCATTTCGCCTGCTCGGCGCGAGCCTGCTCCAGCGAGAGGCGCAATGCCGCGCTGTCTAGGCGCAGCAGCTCATCCCCTTTTTTGACCCGGCTGCCAAATTCGGCGATCCACTCCACCCGGCCGCTCACTTCGGCGCTTAGCGCAGCTTGCTGGCGACTCGCCACCGTGCCGCTGACCCAGATATTGGCGGCCGCATCCCCTTGGGTCACATCCGCCAGGGTCACCATCTTGCCCTGATCGGCCAATACCGGTAGCGCACTGCCTGCAATCAGCGCAGCGCCAGCCAACATTCGGGTAATCATATGTGTCATCGATGAGCTCCTTGCTCAGGCCCGCTGGCGCAGGGGTTGTGGGATCGCCACCTGCTCCCCGAGACGCAGGAAGGCAGGCAACAGGATCAGGGTAAACAGGGTGCTGCAGCTCATGCCGCCGACAATGACGGTGGCGAGCCCGCGGTAAATTTCGCTCCCCTCACTCGGGCTCAGCATCAGCGGCAGCATGCCGAAGATGCTGGTGAGGCTGGTCATGGCGATGGGGCGCATCCGGCTTTGCAGGGCATCGGCCACTGCCAGCTGACGGCTCATGCCGTCCCGCTCGGCGGTGCGGGTCTGATGCACCAGCAGGATGGCGTTGTTGACCACCAGTCCCAGCAGGATGACAAAGCCGATGATGGTGAGCAGATCCATCGGCAGCGGCACCAGCAGCCCGCTCAGTTGCAGCGCCAGCACGCCGCCAACCGAGGCAAGGGGCAGGGTGAGCAGCACCAGCAGGGCATCCTTGAGGGAGGCAAACACCCCCCACAGCAGCACCAGCAGGATCACCACGGCGAACAGGAAGATGGTCCCCAGATTGTCGAGCGCCTGTTGCAGGCTGTCGGCGTTGCCGGCAATGCGCAGCTCGCCACCGGCGGGCAGCAGGGGGCGGATGGCGGCAAAACTGCGGTTTTTCAGGGTGTCGATCACCTGCTCCATGGTCATGCCCGCCGGAGGGGCTATCTGCAGGCTGATACTGCGCCGCCCATCGGCCCGGAAGATGCTGGCCGGGCCCATGTCGTGCTCTACCCGCAGCAGTTCGCCAAGGGGAACGATGCGTCCGGAGGGGGTGGCCAGCGGCACTGCCTTCAGTTCGTCCGGATTGGCGGAGCTCTGCCCAATCAGCATGATGTCGAGCCGATCCTCGCCATCGAAATACTCGCCAACCCGCAAGCCGTCGCCAAAGGTCTGGATGATGGCGGGCAGGGGCGTGCGATCCCAACCCACTTCGGCGAGGCGCCGATCTTGCGGCACCAGTTTGAGCTCGGGGGCGGTGAAGTCGAGGCTCGGCTCGGGCCGGATTTGTGCTCCCGGCAGGTCCTTGCTGAGGATCCCCATGCTGGCTCGGGCCGCCTGATAGAGCTCGGGCAGGTTACCCCCCTGCAGCAGCAGGGAGACGCCGTTTTCGCTGTCAAAGCCGCCAAACAGCGACCCCTGACCGCCGAACACCCGGGTGTCGGGAATACCCACCAGCAGCTGTTTCATCAACAGGCTCTCCAGCTCCTTGATGCGGGTCTCGTCCTTGGGGCGCACGCCAATCTGGGCGCCCCCCGGGTAGCGCAAGATGTAGTAGTTCTTGAGGACAGGCTCTTTCTCCCCCTTCATGTAGGGGGCAAGGCGGGCGATCAGGGTATCGATCACCTCTTCGCGCTGGGCCTTGAGGTTGACCCCAGGGGTGAAGTTCATCCAGACATCCACCGCGTCCCGTTTCACGTCCGGCAGATAGTCCATCTTCGGCAGCAGCGCCCAAGTGGCCAGGGCCGGCAGGCTCATCATCAGGGTGATGACCGTCCAGCGCTGGCGTGAGGTCGAGGTCCAGCGGATCACGTGACGGGTAGTGTGCTGCCACAGCGACTCATAGGGATCGGTCAGTGTTTCATGTCCCATCCAGCGCGCCGCCACCGCAGGCAGCACGATGACGGCGACCAGCATGGAGACCGTCACGGCGCAGGCGATGGTGAGCGCCAGATCTGCAAACAGCTGACCCTCCACATCGTTGAGCAGCAGCACCGGCAGGAAGATGGCGACCGTGGTGAGGGTGGAGGCGACCAGCGCCGTCCACACTTGACGGGTACCTTCGAGCGCCGCCTCCGCCTTGCTCAAATCTCCCCGCTCGTGGCGCCGGTAGATGCTTTCCAGCACCACGATGGCGGCATCGAGCACCATGCCGACGGCAAAGGCGATGCCCGCCAGCGAGATGATGTTGAGGGTGCGATCCATCACCTTGAGCAGACAGAAGGTGAGCATGATGCTGATGGGGATGGCGAGGGCAATCATCAGGGTCGCCTTGAGCTGGCGCAGGAAGAGCCAGAGGATGGCACAGGAGAGCAGCACCCCGAGCCCCAGGTTGGCAGTGACCATGCTGACGGCGCGATTGATATAGAGGGAGGCATCGAACGACTGCTCCATGTGCAGCCCGACCGGCTCCAGCACCTCGCGGTTGAGCTCGTTCACCCGGGCCTTGATCGCCTCAAGGGATGCCAGGGCATTGGCGCCGCTCTCCTTGAAGATCTGGGCGGCGATGGCGGTATTGCCGTTCTGGATCCGCAGCACCGGGTTCTCTTCCCTGGCTACCCTTACTTCTGCTACATCCCGCAGATAGATGGGCAGGCCATCGCGCCAGTCCACCACCTTGTCCCCCAGCGTCTCGACATCGTAGCGACCGGCGAAGCGCAGCTTGTACTCCCAGCGCCCGATGTCGAGGGTACCGGCCGACACGTCCCAGCCGGTGGTGGCCCGGCTGGCCAGCACCGGGATCTCCACCCCCAGCTCGGCGGCGCGATAGGGGTCGAAGCGGATCTGGATTTGGCGCTCGTTGATCCCCTCGATCGCGACCGTCGAGACCCCTTCGATGCGTTCCAGCTCGGGTTTGACCCGCGCCTCGATCAACGCCTGATGATCATCGATCACCCCTTTGGCGCCGGGCAGTTGCTGGATGAAGAAGAAGGTGAGGGTATCGTTGCTGCTGTAGTTGTTGACGTAGGGGCCGCCGATCTTGTCCGGCAATCCCGAGACCCGGTTCAGTCGCGAAATCACATCGAGTTGGGCCCGCTGCATGTCGGTGCCGAGGGCAAACTCCATGTCGATTTCGGTAAAGCCGGGATAACTCTCGCTGGTGAGGCTCTTGAGCCCCTGAATCCCCTGCATCTCCTGTTCGATGGGGTCGGTGATCTCCGACTCCATCTCCTGGGGCGAGGCTGAACGCCAGCTCACCGAGATGTTGAGGTGTGGACGGTCGATGTCGGGGAACAGCTGGATCGGCAGTCCCCGGATGCTGAGCAGGCCCAGCAGGAAAATCAGCACGATCGAGACCGCCACCCAGATGGGGCGTTCGATCGCCGTTTTGGCGAGGTTCATTCACTCTTCCTGAGTTGTTGTTATCGGCCATTCCGCTGGCCTTGCTTCCAAAGTCACTGCAACAGGGACTCAAGCATTTAACTGGAATTCTCCCGGCTTGTAAATGCATGGTTAACAAACAAAAAACCGGCCACGAGGGCCGGTTTGGTACTGGTTTGCCAGGGGATCAGGCGGCGTGCTCGACCTTGTTTGGCTGCTTGTTTGCTTGCTGGGAGAAGCCTTCCAGCTCGCCCGGGGCGAAGTTGTCTACCTGAATCGCTTCGTAGCGCAGGGCATCGGCGGCCAGCAGTTTGTCCGCTTCGTCCTTGCTCAGGATGGAACCGGCCAGTGCGGCGGCAACCAGCTCCGGCAGCGCCAGTTTGCGGGGCAGTTTGCCCTCTTTCTGGGCCTGCACCAGCTTCTTCTCGTAGGGCTGCACTGCGACCATGGCCTGGAAGGCACGCTCCATCAGGCCGACCGGATCCGCCTCGTCCTTGCCTACATAGCAGAGAGCGGTCAGACGGTCGCGGAATTCGCCCGGCTTCATCATGGCCAGACAGATGGCGTGGCAGCGATCGTCTGCCGGCATCTTGTAACCGACGCCGAACGGGAACACCACGCGCTTGAGTACGGCACCCACCACCTTGTTCGGGAAGTTCTGGAAGAAGCCCTCGAACGCCTTGCCAATCAGGTAGAGGTTGCGCTCCACCGCGTACTGCACGAACGGCAGATCGGAGACCATACGGCCTTGATCCTCGTAATGCTTGAGGGTGGCAGAGGCCAGATAGAGGTGGCTTAGCACGTCACCCAGACGGGCGGAGATCATCTCCTTGCGCTTGAGATCGCCACCCAGCATCAGCATGGAGACGTCGGCGCACAGGGCCAGCCCTTTACTCATGCGGGACAGCTGTTTGTAGTAGCGGGCGGTTTCACCTGCCACCGGCGCACTGTTGAACTGGCCCAGGGTCAGCCCCTGGAACAGGGAACCGAAGAAGTTGCCGGCACCAAAGGCGATGTGTTTCATCAGCAGGGCGTCAAACTTCTCGAGACCGCGCTCCACGTCGGTATCAGCCGCCGCTTCCAGCTCGGCAAACACGTACGGGTGGCAGCGGGTGGCACCCTGCCCGAAGATCATCAGGTTGCGGGTCAGGATGTTGGCCCCCTCCACCGTGATGGCGACTGGAATACCCATGTAGGCGTAGCCGGTGTAGTTTTTCGGGCCCAGCTGGATGGCGCGACCGGCGTGAATGTCCATGGAGTCATCCATGATCTGGCGCGCCATCTCGGTCATGTGGTACTTGGAAATCGCGGTGACGATGGCCGGCGCCTGACCCAAGTCCAGCGAACCTGCGGTCATGCGACGGGCCCCTTCGAGCTGATAGGTGAGGCCACCGATGCGGGCCAGCGCCTCTTGCACCCCTTCAAACTTGCCGATGGACATGCCGAACTGCTTGCGTACATAGGAGTAGGCGCCTACGGTACGGCTCGCCATGTGACCGCAAGCGGTGCCCAGCGCAGGCAGCGAGATGCCGCGACCGGCGGAGAGGCACTCCACCAGCATGCGCCAGCCGCGACCGGCGTAATCCGGGCCGCCGATGATCCAGTCGAGCGGAATGAACACATCCTTGCCGAAGGTCGGGCCGTTCATGAACGCCAGACCCATAGGGTAGTGGCGATCGCCGACGCGCACGCCGGGGTGGCTGGTGGGGATTAGGGCGCAGGTGATGCCGAGCTCTTCCTTGTCACCCAGCAGTTTTTCCGGGTCATAGAGTTTGAACGCCAGCCCCAGCACGGTAGCGCGGGGCGCCAGGGTGATGTAGCGCTTGTTCCAGTTGAGGCGAATACCCAGCACCTCTTCACCCTTGTGCATCCCTTTGCAGACGATCCCCTTGTCAGGAATAGCGCCTGCATCGGAGCCCGCCTCCGGCCCGGTCAGGGCGAAGCAGGGCACCTCTTTGCCGTTGGCCAGCCCCGGTAGCCAGAAATCTTTCTGGGCCTGGGTGCCGTAGTGCATCAGCAGCTCACCCGGGCCGAGAGAGTTCGGCACCATGACGGTGACCGCCACGCTCAGGCTCTTGGTCGCGATACGGGTGACGATGGTGGAGTTGGCAATCGCCGAGAATTCGCGGCCGCCATAGGATTTCGGGATGATCAGGGAGAAGAAGCCTTCCTTCTTCAGATAGTCCCACACCGGCTCCGGCAGGTCTTTGGTTTCGTTGACGATCTTGAAGTCGTCAACCATGGCGAGCAGGGTTTCGACCTGGTTGTCGATAAAGGCCTGCTCCTCTGCGGTCAGCTCGGCCTTGCCGTAGCCGTGCAGTTTTTTCCAGTCGGGGTTGCCGCGAAACAACTCGCCATCCCACCAGACGGAGCCGGCTTCCATGGCCTCCCGCTCGGTAGCTGACAAGGGCGGCAGTATCTTTTTGAAGATGCCGAACACCGGACGGGTTACCACCTTTTTACGGATGGAGGGTACGCCGAGCACAACGGCTATCGCCAGCACCAGCAGGACAAGCAATGTGATCATACCGAAGTTCCTTCTATTTCACTGTTTCCGTTGATTTATTGTTGGTTGTTACACGGCCAGGGAGAGCCTGGTCGACTCCACGGGCGCCCCGACTCCGGACGCCAGATAAGGAATAACGTTGCGCACCAGCCCTTCCACATCGAGCTGCTGGCCAAAGTCGGCCAGGGCGATGTCGCGCAGCGCATCGGCAGAGGCCATGGTGAATACGACGGTGCCCAGGGTGAAGTGCAGGCGCCAGAAGAGATCTGCCGGCGACAGGGCAGGATTGGCCTTGGAGATGGCCTGGGTGATCCGCTGCAAAATGGGGCCATAGTGGGCGGTGATAAAGCGGCGCAGGTGGCCCTGGCTGTCGATATAGCCGCGCCCAAGCAGCTGCATGAAGATGGCCGGGCCGTTGGCCCGTACCGCCGATAGCTTCATCAGCGGCTCGACAAAACTTTCAAACAGTTGCAGCAGGGTCAGCTGCTCCTGCTCCATCAGCACCCGCAGGCGCGCATCCAGATCCGGCATAAACAGGCTCAGGTAACGGTCGAGCACCGCCTGGATCAGCTCCTTCTTGGAGCCGAAGTGATAGTTCACCGATGCCAGATTGACATCGGCCTCACTGGTGATCAGACGCAAAGAGGTATCGGCGAATCCCCGCTCGGCAAACAGCACTTCAGCGGCGTCGAGAATACGGTTTTTGGTATCGATTTTACTCACTGGACACCTCACTTAAACGAATGTTTAAAAAGTACGTTTCATAACGTGAAGTGTCAAGAGAATGTGAATGAGTGTTAGCGGAATGTTTTTCGATGAAAAAAGCAAAGTGGGCGGAACTTAGTCAAAAAGCAGGACTCTATATCTATGCCACTGCAATTAAACATTAAGTCTCGCCCAACCTGCTCCATGCTAGTTGGGCTTTTTTTTTGCGCGTTTGTTACCTGTTTGCAGGCAAAAAAAACCGCCGCAGGGCGCGACGGTGGGGAAAGTGAGTTCGCGTCATCCTGACGGCAAACTGTCGATGCGAGTTCAGGCATGTATCGACGGGGGCAGTATGCCAGCCAGAGCCCCTCAGACTATGTCAGCTTCGCGGTATTTTGTGACAAAGTGTGGCAAGCACTGGCGTGGCCCAAGCTGCCGCTCTTTGCTATGCTGCCCTTTCAAAATATGAGGGGAGAGAAGATGAAGTACCCGGTCGATACCCACACTCACACCATTGCCAGCACCCATGCCTACAGCACCATCCACGACTATCTGCCGATAGCCAGGGCCAAGGGAATCAAGCTGTTCGCCACCACGGATCATGGCCCCGAGATGGCCGATGCCCCTCATGTCTGGCATTTTGCCAACTTGCCGATATTGCCAAGAGTGGTGGATGGGGTGGGGATCCTGCGGGGTATCGAGGCCAACATCAAAAACCTGGAGGGGGAGATCGATTTTCCCGAGCGCTATGAGTCGCGCCTCGACATGATCATGGCGGGTTTTCATGAGCAGGTATTCCCTCCCTGTGATCAGGCCACCCATACCCAGGCGATGATCAACGCCATCAAGAGCGGCCGGGTCGACATGATCAGCCACCCGGGCAACCCCGCATTTCCCATCGACATTCAGGCGGTGGTCAAGGCGGCGGCGGACTATCGGGTGGCGCTGGAGATCAACAACTCCTCCTTCATTCATTCCCGCCCGGGGAGCGAAGGCAACTGCCGTGCCATCGTTGAAGCTGCGCGAGATCTGGGGGCCTATCTCACCTTCGGCTCCGATTCCCACGTGGCATTTACTCTTGGCGATTTTGACCACTGCCACCGTCTGGTGACCGAAGCGGGCTTCCCGCAAGAGCGGATCCTGGTACGCTCCCCCCGCGCCCTGCTCGAATTTCTCGAAAGCCGCGGCCGGGCCCATATCCCCGAGTTTGCCGATCTGTAAATCGGGCTCTAACACCATGAGCCAACTCATAAAATCGAGCTGGCTCAATTGACTTGCCGGTCATTTTTTATGAATGTGGAGAGCAACAAGCCGGTATAGCTCAGTTGGTAGAGCAGCGCATTCGTAATGCGAAGGTCGTAGGTTCGACTCCTATTACCGGCACCATTAAAAACAGTGACTTATGATTTCATCATGCCTGATAAATTATAGATCTTCGTCCTGGGTACCACATGGGGTACCACATTTGGCACACAGTAGGAACTAACCTTACTTCCGAAGGTACTTCCTAACGGCGAGTACCACACTATCTCAATATTCTCTTAGTCGGGTAGAGCTGTGTTGATGAAGGAAAGTGTTACAACACTAGACTGACCCACTAGAATCCCCCCACCTTTGGCGACTAAGGCACCAAGGGAGATAAATCATGTTGTTCTGTACGGCATGAACTAAGCTATAACTGCTAAGCCATTGAAAATAAAAGAACTTTAATTTTTATGGAAGTGCTTTTTTAGTTTTGAACCCACATTTAGACCCACATCAAGTAAGCTAGATATCATTGTAGATGACTCCATTATCTGTTAGACCAATGAACATCTGTGTCTTCATTGGAGCCTGTATCCTCCTCGTATAATGATGCTACGACCAGCACCTTGCCTTTTATTGCACTGTTTTCCTCTCCATCTCACGAACACAGGGTGCCAAGTGACTCTGTCACTCCCTTCTTAGCAAACCGGTTTTGCAGCGGCCTGCATGTTCAAAAAAAGCATTGCTTCTTGAAAAGGATATCATTCTCTTGTACAGGTTTTGGTAAAGAGACACCGGTTTGAGGCCGGTGTCAGGTGATGACTCTAGGCAGTGTTCTCAAAGTGTTCATATTTCAGGCGCAGCAATTTCAAATCATGGGGGGGGGGCTCCAAAAGAGCCCTGCTCACGTGATTTTGAGGTGAATAAATGCTGTGTTTTGGGAAGAATGTGGCTCAATCAAGCGGTAAGATCGCTTTTCAACCACTTTAGGAACACCGCCTAGGTCCTTCACCCACACCTGTTCACTTATCACGGACGAGTAGACGCAAAATTTTCCCACAAGCGGATTTGTGGTCACACTTTGTGGTCAGGAGTGGCGTCCATACTCGTCGCAGGGTAAATGCAGATATAGACATAACCGTGACTACCCAAGGTATCTGCTTCGCAGATAAAACTGCCGTGCTGGGTAGTGATGCATTGCTGGCGCTGAGCATCCAGTTTGCCGGTCAGCAATTTAGCTTCCAGTACCTTGATTATCTCCGGGAAGCTGTGGTCGAGCTTGTCTATCTGCATCTGACTCCACTCACCGATCAGACTGGCTCGATCGGATAGATAATCGAGTCGGTAGTAATTCTGTATCAGACGAGCGCCAAAGCGTGGTGAGATATCACGCGGCAGACCCCAGCTGATGCTGGGGAGCGGTGTGAGAGCTGGGGCCTCTGGTTGCTGTGTAGCAGAGCATGTGGGATGGGTTGTGGTCATGATTAGCGATACCTCAGTTCAATATTGATGCGGGTGCCCGGCACGTTGTGGCGCAGGCGTAGTCTGGTCAGGTGCTGCGGAAGGTCGGTCAGACTGGCCCGTCGCCCCCGGTAGAGTCGGGAGAGATTGACGTAGTCAGGGTGACTCACGGTGATGGTCACCTGATGTCCTGGCTGCCAGCGGCCAAACAGGCGAGCTTTAGCTTCCCTGATGGTGGTGATGCCGGGGGCTGGTAACGTTTGCCGGTTGCGCAGATGCAACGTGTTAAGCTCGGGGGCATAGCGATGCACCTCGAGCCCAGTGATAAGACGGGTCATGTTCGGTGACTCCAATGGTGCCAAGGGCCAGCCTGTGAGGGCTGGCCCTTTATGTTGTTTGTTGATGAGTGATGAGATGGTCGTGGTGGCTAGCCGTTGTAAAACAGGATGTAGTTCACACCGGCCTGCTGGGCAGCAGTGAGCAAGGGTTGCAGTGCTGGCGGGATGGCATCGAGCTCCATGGCCAGATTCAAGGTGTACTCATAGGCGGAGTCATCTTTCACACCGACATGTTCATGGGAGGCCATTTGCTTGACCCATTGCCATTCCGGCACCAGGTCTGCGTCATCGTAATCGCCGATGATGGAACTCATGGCGACATCCAGCATCTGCATTACCGAATGGCCTGCCAGTGAGTCAGGTGTTGCAGGGAGGGGGTTGGTCATTGCATCGTTCCTTGTTGTCTGGGCTGTGCGTTACAGCTGATTGATAACCAGCTTGCAATTAAGACGGTCCAGCAGGTGCAGCGAGCCGTACTGGGCTACCAGTCGGTCTATGGCCATCTGGGCGCAGGCCGTTCTGCTGGGCTTATTCTCAGGGATTGCGTAACGAGCGGTCAGCCAGCCGCCGAGCAGCGCGATGCGATAGCCGCTCGGGATGTGGGTGAGCGACGTACCGACGCCCCTGCCGTGAATGAGGAAGGGAACAGCTTGGCCGCCGATGTCGATATCCATGCGTTGGCCTTTGAGCTCAAAGGTGGTGAGCTCGCCGGTTTGCGGGTGCTTGCCCGGCACCTTGATGGTGATGTTCTTCGCCATGTCACACCTCCGGTTTGGCTTCAAAGTGGCGGGTTACAACGCCCGCTTCCGGGTCGATACTGATAAACGCCGGGGCTTGCGGGTGGTACTGGTAGAGCCGCGCCAATTCAGCGCGAAACGCCTCGACGTTTGGCGCAATCACATGGCTGGTATCCCCCTCGGCGTAGGTGAAGGTCTCGAGCTTTTCCGTGTGAATCCAGATGCCAAAGTACCAAGCATCCTCTTCGGTGTCGTATTGCTGCCAGCCCTGGGCCAGCAGTGTTCGGTCGTAGTAGTAGCGGTCTGTCTGATGGCAGCCCCGGTCGATGCGGCAACCCGTCACGGTGAGCTCAAACGGGATGCGCCCTGCCTTGTGCGCTTTCTTGACTCGACGCAGCAGCTTGAAGGCCTTGGCTCTGCTGCGGCCATTACCGAGCGGTTGCGGCTGCCTGGCCCGTAATGCCAGGTGGGTCATTATCTTCGGTGCAGTGTTGTGGTTGAGCTGGCTGATAGCAGTGGTGAGTTGTCGGGCGGACAGAGTCTTGTAATCACGTAGGTCATGCATGGTTGGGGTTCCTTCAAATGCAAACAGCCCCTCGGCGTGAGGGGCTGTATGGGATCTTGTTTGTGCTGGTGGCCGTGGCTCAGGTGTGACTACTCCAATCCGGCTTTTCATTACTGCCGTGGTTGAAGTAGGCCCCCACAATGGTGCGTCGCCACTCCCCAACGGGATAGCCGAGGTCGTTGCACTCACGCTCCCACCACGCAAAGTTAATCTCGCGGGGCAGGTTGTCCACCATGTCCAGTGGACTCACGAACAGCGTGGTCTTGTGCATCGTTGGCACGGGCTTGATCTTGTCGGGGCCAGTGCGCTTGCCGGTCTCGTCATAGTTGTGTGCCCACTTCGGGAAGGTGAGTTGATAGGCAATGAGCCTATGCAAATCGCCATGTGCGCTCATTGCCTGAGCGACTGCGACCTGAGTGAAGCTATCGTTGAACTCGATCATGGGTGTTTCTCTCTTTCTGCAGGTGAACGGTAAGCCGCTGCCAGCAGCACAAATTGTTCGGCCAGATAACTGATGCTGATGCCCAGCTCATCGCTGACTCCATCCCCCAGACGGTGATGCAGGTGTGCCATGTCATCGGCGATGCGTTGGGCCATCTGGGCTGTACCGTCTGGTGGTGAACTCGTCATGGTCAGGGTGATGGAAAGATTCATCACATCTCTCCCCAAGGGGCTTGGTCCCACAGTGACAGCCGGGTCAGCACGTCTTGCGCTAAAGCTTGCTGAAACTGCTGTAGTACCTGCACAAGCCGAGGAGCCTGCTCAGGGCTCCCGCTCCATTCGCTCGATTGGTACAGGGCGCAGCAGGTGAATTTGTAGAGGGCAACCAGCTCGCTATCGGTGAGCGGTCCCTGGTGGTAACGGTGGGCAGGTTTAATCTGTCCCAGCTTGGTCGAGCAGTGCTGGCGTGGTTCTTTGTGGTCCTGCTGACGCCCCAGCTGATAGCGATGCCAGACCGCCCGCCGATTGGCGAGCATCATCAGCCGTACCAGCCGGTCTACCCGCCACGTCCAGGTACTGGTGACATCCATTGGCGAGTTCCACCAGAGGGTGCGCAGTAACTCCAAGGTGTAGTGCGGTGGCAGCGAGGCATTGCAAAAACGGTGTAACTGTACGGCAAAGGCAAGATAGTCCTTGCGATCGATCATGAAGGCAGACATGGGGTGACTCCTTGAAATGCAAAAGGCCACCTGCAGTGAGGTGGCCTTGTGGGTTGTGTCGGGATATCCGGATCATGGTGTGGGACCTGATGATCCTGGTTTGATGATCCGGGTGATCGGGTGGAAACGTGATCGGCATGCATGTTATTGGGCGATCGACGGTTCGTTATTGGTGATCCTGGCGTGTGTCGGGATGCGCAGCATCAAACAGGATGGCGTAGAGCGCACAATCAATGCCGTTGACGGCATCGTGGTGCGGGTAATAGGGCGGAGCGTCTCGGGAGCGTTCGAAGTAGTCGCCAAAGCAGCTGAGGCATTCACGGGTCTCGATGGTGGATCCTTGCCAAGGTCTCTTCAAGCCGCTTGGCATAACCCTCGTCATCACGCGCCTTGGCGACGGCTTTTTCCAGTAATGCCAGCGCCTCCTCATTGCTGACGGCTGCCAGGCCATGGCGCAGCTTGTCCAGCGTTTCCTCAAGGGAATAGGGGTTAGGTAATCGCACTGTGTTTGTCCCTTCTTGGCTTGGCTTGGTTTGGCTAATGGCGTAGCTGATGCAGCAGTGCATCAATGGCTTCGATACAATCGGCCTGGGTGAGCGGGTAGCCGCTCGGCAGGTGAGCGACGATGGCGGGTTTGGCCTGCATCTCGACGTTGTCAGCAAGCCAGCTGCGCAATTCGAGGAGAATATCGAGGGCGGTGAGGTGGGTTTTACCTGGGGTCTGGTTCATAGCTGACCTCTTTCGGCCAGCGAGACGACACCCTCAGCACCGACCACCAGATGGTCGAGCAACCGGACATCGACCAGGGCCAAGGCCTCTTTGAGGGCCTGTGTAAAGACCCTGTCAGAGTGGCTGGGTTCAGGGTCACCGCTTGGGTGATTGTGGACGGCGATGATGGCCCCACAGTTTAGTATCAAGGCCCGCTTGACCACTTCCCGAGGGTAGATGCTGGCACTGTCGATGGTGCCGCGAAACAGTTCCTCAAAGGCCAACACGCGATGCTGGGAGTCAAGGAACAGTGCGCCAAACACTTCATGCTCTCGGTCCTGCAGCAGGGTTTGCAGCCGCTCGGCGGCCTCGGTGGTGCTGGTGATGGCGGTGCCTTTGGCCAGGCGCTTGCGGGCAATTTGGTTGGCAATACGCAGCAGGTCTTGCTCGGTCACCGGTTCGGTGACGACATAAGTGCCGGGGCATTCCCCGGCTTTGAGTTTGTGGTAACGCATGGTGGTCTCCAGAAAAAGAAAGACCCCGGCAGCGCTAGGCATACCGGGGCTAAATGCAGAGGTGTTGTTGGTTCACTTTGAGGATAGTTCAGTTGGCCGTCGTGATGGGGGCTGCCATGGCTGTGGGCTCACTCTTCCCTGGCTCCAGCGATTCGGGGACCAGCACGGTGAGCGGGATAGCCAGCGCAATGCTTAGCCGTTCCGCCAGCTGGTAGGCTGGCCCTATGGTGTCGTAGTCTGCCACCCAAGTGGCCAGCGCCAACCCACTGACCTCCAATGCTCGTAGGTAGACGCTGTAGCCCTGCACGGGTAGGCCACTGTCACGCACCACCTGCGTCTCGCCCTCTCGATTAATCGCTTCAAGCTCAACGGCTATCGGTTGTTTGGGCATCGAGTGCCTCCTCTTGGGGTAAGGGGTCACTCTCCACACGATAACCGTGATGAGTGCAGGTACGCTGCAGGTCAGCCAGGAAACTTGCCAACACACGGGGTTGCTCGGTGGGCGAAACCGGTCCTGCTTGGCAGCGCCAGAAACAGCGACGCGTGGGGTCCACACAGATTTCATCCACGGGTTGGCTCATGGTGCGCCAATCCTCGGCATTGGTGAGGGAGAGCAGTTGCCACTGCACGCCAGACCAGCGCAGGTGCAGCGTCACGGTGCGGGCATGGGGGCTATCAGGCGTTAGGTGTAGCAACCAGCGCTCGCCCTGGCGAGTCGGTAGCAGCTTGGCCTTGGCCGCGACCAGTCCCAGCCACTGGCGTGAGTAATGGGAGAGTGGTAGTTCGTTAGTCATCACACACCTCCTACTCCCCACGGACCTCAACGGTGAAGTACACCATCCGGCAGTAGGCAACAAAGTTGGTCTGCCACAGGGTGAATAACTCATGGGCCTCTGAGCGCTGGATTGGCCCCCATCCTTGCAAATAGTGTTCGTCATCCAGGAAGTTGAAATCGAGCTCCTTGCAGAGCTCGGCATCCTGGCCCAGTCCCTGATAACTGAAATCGGTGACGTAATCGAACAGCCAGCCATCAAGACCACGTATCAGGCGGATCTCAACGGGGTGAGCTCCTCCTTGCTCGGGGCTGTAGGTGGGGCTGCGAAAGTTGAAGGTGAGTTGGGTCAGGTGCTCTGGGTCGAGGTCGGTATGGGCGAGCTCCTGAATGAGTAACGCGAGCAGCGCTTGGGCAACGGGCAGGGCAAAGGCGCCCTGATAAAAGCAAAATGACATAGTGGTTTCCTGATGAACAAAAAAACCGGTGCACGAGGCACCGGTTGTAGCGTGATGGAAGAGCAGGGTTAGGGGTGGGCTGCAAACTGGTATTGCGCTTCCCCCTGGTCGGTGAGCAGTCGAACTTCGAGGGCGTTACAGTGAACGCTCAGGGCGAGTTTGAGTGTGTCGCCAAAGCTGAGCGTCTGGGGGAGTCGCTTGCGTGGGACAACGCAATTACCACGATTGACGATAACATCTTGCACGGTGATGTTATTGCTGTGAGAGACCAATTGCAGCTCCTTGACCGGATAGCCTTTGGAGTACTCAACCAGGCGCCAGCCGACATCGAAGGTGGAGGGGGGCAAGGCTGTCGGTATGGTATGTGTCTCGCTGTCCACAGAAGGCGGCTGTGTATCAGCCCCATCAGACGACAGGCAACTGAAATCAGGTGTCTGCGTGCCGGGCAACACGTTGGCCACCTCGTGGGTAGGCAGTGCAAGTGACTTGCCATCCGCGGTCACAATGCTGATTGACTTGGCGTTACGTAGTTTTTCCCACATGTCGATGAAATTGTTCTCACCGACACGGGACGTGGTCTCATAAGGCGTATCGTATTGGCTGCCATCAACAATCATGGCGAACCCCTGAGGGGCATAAGCGCCATACTCCTTACCCTGCACGGTGGCCGTCATGGTGACCGGTTGGGTGTCACTACAGGCGATGTAGAGTGAGTTATGCTCATCCACGACCGCCATATACTCGGTTGTTCCCTGAGCCCATCCGGTACTCCAGCGCCCCTGTTCGCCCAATGCGAATGCAGGCACGGTCAGCAACATGCCCAGTAACATGAAAACGATGCGATACATGAGGTTATCTCCCTGAGTTCACACGGCATAGCCGAGGATGTTGGACATGAAGCTTTGAAAAGCCATAAAGCCGATAAAGCCACCGATAGCCTGGGGGCCCATCATCCAGAACAGTTTGGCTTTGAAGGTGGCAGCAGCGCTGCCGGTAACAATCCAGTCTGGTCGGGTAAAGCGGCGGAATAATTCGCCAAGGCTCATGCCGCCACCGGTGAATAACGTGCCGAAAATGAAGGTGGCCAAGTATCCACCGACACCCAGCTGCGGGCCGTGGTCGAGCCATGCAAGGTGGAGGGTCAGCGCAGCAAAGAGTAAGCCGGCAACAATAAAGTAATATTTCATGGTGTTTCCTCATGGATAGATTAATGCGCAAGCTTGCCGGTGAGAGCAGGCTTAATGTGTCGCGGTGGTGGGTTACATGCTCAAGGAGGTAGCAACGTGATGAGGGGCGAAGTGGACTGCGCGGATATCACCCTCCTCTTTAAATATTGAATGGCAACCCTGTGGGTCGATAATCAACTCCACAGGCCCTTCATGTCAACAGGTCCATGGCCAACCATTAAGGTTGATATGGAGGCCCCATGACAGATATCACGATTAAACAACTGGCCAAGACAGTTGGCCGTGCCATCGCGCGGCAGCGACAGCAAGCAGGATTGACCCAAGAGCAAGTGGCGGAGCGCCTCGATATCGGAATGGAGGCCGTCTCCCGGATGGAGCGTGGTGTTGTGGTGCCAACCATTGTGCGGTTGGCTGAGCTGGCTCAGCTGTTTGATTGTGAACTGGCGGACTTCCTGCGTGAGAGCAGTAATCGCCCAACCGAGCAAGGTATTGTGCTCAGCCAACAGCTTGCCAAGCTGGATGAGGCAGACCGGGCATGGTTGTTGGAGACGATAGCGCGTCTGGTCGCCAGGCTCGCGGGTGAAAAGACATCATCGACATGATATCGCGTCGATTACTCGCGCCTTGTTGGCATCATTATCAGGTGACCCAGGATACCGCCCAGTAATACCGCCCCACCCAACCAGGGGTTATCCGTTGCGCTGGCGGCACGCAATAACCAGCGCGATACCTGCGGGCTGTGACTGACTCCCTCGATACACCACTGAACAAAGTGCTCACAATTATTAAAGGCAGGGTGATAACGTTGCTCTCCCAGACGTAGCCATGCCCTGGCAATGGCCTCGTCATGGGTAAAGCGTCGGTATGGATGTGACTCGACCCTGAATATATTTCCTTGCGTAAAGGTCGCCAGGGAGACACGCTCAATGCCATCGTACTCACCAGCCCCGGAGGCGCTGACCCCTCCGGCATAATGCATCACGAATTGATTGCCAAGATAAAGGCCGTGGTGTTCAAAGCCGAGGCGTGGGCTGACCAGATGGTCACCCGGTTGTGGTTCCCTTAATGGTGATACAAACATATTTTCTCCAGATATCAGTAGGGGATATTGAATGAAGGTTATTAGCCAGACACTGAAGAGACAGTGCATGATAGTGATATAGATGTGAGATTTATTGGAGGTGTATAGCTGAACGGATATGGGGGAAATACAGTTCAATTAATCAGCATTGTCCGGTTTTTTTCGTATGTTTTAATCGATGTTTTTCACCCGTTTTTTTTCAGTGGTGATGTCTGCATCGTTTGCAGGAATTGCAATGTTGAGACTCTTGCGATGGAGGCGAAAAAATAGCTAAAGTACTCAGGGTGTTCATGCCTGCGCCTCCTGTTAGATGAAGTGAATTGCTATTCAACAGGGCATCATTGCGCGAGCATTTGACAAAATAGTGTATTTTTTCAATCGAATTACAATCGTGCGAGAGATATTGAAAATTAAAATATAAAACCAGATGAATAATGGTGGCCCCAAGGGTTGGTACGGCCAAATTAAATGCAAAAGGTCATGCCAAACAATTAAGTGTGTTATATTTTTCCTTGTATTTGGTGGGGGGGGCGATGCAGCAATCTCACTGTGAAATTAATTAGGCATGGGTCACTGCGGTAGAAGCTTGTCTGCCATGGTGGCAGTGCAAAGTCAATCTGCTTGGGATGTTATATTTTCCGCTACTTTTGCTACTAGTAGCGGAATAGCAGAGAGTTATTCTAGTTGATGTCGGGTATCTTTCTCATATTGCTTTGGGTCGAGAGCCATCAGCAATGCCTTCCTATACTCGATATCCCTAAGGATGTGTTTAGTGTATGGATGATGATCTCTCAAAATGGGCAGGTAGGATTGGAGGCCATCCAATTCTCTTAAACAGTGATACAAGGTCGAGTTGGGAAGATAGGTGATGAGCACCTTCTCTTTGTCAGCTTTTGTTAAAAGCAATTTTATAGCTTCAACTCTATCGTTAGTCGATACGTTGATTAACTTAGTGTATATCGTTTCTAATCGATCTTCCATGCTATCCCAAGCATTTAAAATAGATAGATGAGTGCGATTTTGGGGTGAGCTTAGATTGGATGCTACAATGGAATTATACTTTCTTATACTGCGAAGGAGAGAGTGAATATAACTATCAGAAATGAATGATTCAAACTCCATATTTAGTAAGCTTGCAGAGTCAAGCCTGATGTCTGCATATAACTCTTGTGTGTTAATAATTATCTGGACCAACGGGTTGAAGTTGCCATTTTTTAGCTTGGTGGGATTGGTTTTGATAGTTAACCCCAAGAATAACACAGCAGCGTAGTAGGGAAGTGAGCCTATCACGTTATCTAATAAACATGCCTCGTCACTTTCTAGTAAGTTCAGTGCTTCTTGCAGCTGCTCATTTTTTATATGATATAAAACCTGTAACATCAAGGCGTAAGGCTTTAAATGGTGCATATCAGCTTGGGTTGCGACACGGTGAAAGAATTTTTCTGACTTATTGCAGTCTGTAATCCTTTCTATCGAAAACCCTGTTTTCCCTAATAAATAAAAAACAGTGTTGACGTTTTGCCGTATGTACGGACTCGTTATCAGTGGAACTCCTTTGACAGCCACACCCCACAATCTATCTAGATGTGTTTTGGTATTTTTTGGTAGTTCGTTGCCAAAGTATTGTTGGGCTTTAATAAATTTTACAATGCTACTACTTAATGAATCAACACGAATGTCAGAAAAACACGCTCTTTCTGTAGAGGCAATTTGATGCTGCCTAGCGAGATAACAACCCAATCCTGTCTTGATATCAAAGTAGAGTGCCACCATGCATGCCATATAGGTATCTTGCAATTTTGTCAGTGATGACTCGCATTTTTGTTTCTCTTCCGGATTTTTGATATGGCTGAAAGTGGTCTTTGCCAAACAAATCTTTTGCTCAATCGTTGCTCGTCGTTGTATCCGGTCTGACCGGAGATCTCGAATAAACTCTGTAAGATCTTCACGATAAGGTGCACATTCTGGGGCTGCAAGGATAGACAGCAACATTTTGCGAGCTGCGAAGGCAACGCCCCGTTCGTCTATTGATAACAGCAGTGTGTCCAGATGTCGCATGAAAGGAGAACCATCATGAAACTCGCTGAAGACTTCCATATAAGCCACCAGCAGTGGGCAAAGGATGTGCTTGGCGTAGCGCTGGTAGAGCTGCTCCTTGCTTAAGGACGTAACTATAAATTTCGAGAGAACATATGAGGTGGCCACTTCGCTAAAGTCCAACAGACCATTGACCAGTATGTTGACATCATGAGTTTGATCGCAAAGGCCCTGTACGAGTTTTTCATTGAGTTCATCAACGTAAACATCTTGTTTACTACTGTAGCTTCGCTTTTCCTTCAGTCGGGCGTTTCGATTGCTGGCGTACAGATCGAGTGCCCATAGTAGATGGTCCGCAAAAAAATCATAACCTATTGTTTTAACTTCTTTTAAAGACATAAGGTCCTTGCCTCTGCAAAACTGCCGTCACTATTGGGGCTCTGATTCTATACATTGTGCCGGTCAACCCACACGACCGGAGTCACAGATGCACAATGAAATTCAAGAGTCGCAAGTAGCCACCCATGGCTGCGTGGTAGACCGGGTTATCAGGCTTAAAGAGCTGCTTCGACTGATCGCACTTAGCCGGGCCACTGTCTACGACCGTATCAACCCCAAGTCCAAGCGCTTTGACCCGAGTTTTCCCAGACCCATCAAACTCGGAGCAGCCTCAGTGGGCTGGAGTCTGAACGAAGTCATGGCTTGGATCGCTGCACGCCCCCAAGCCCATCCTATTACAGCAACCAAGGAGTAACAGCATGAACTTCTCGTCATCTATAAACGTTGGGATCTCACCGATGAGGCCACTTGAAATGACCACCCCAGTATTTGATTTTCCCGTTAATGTACTGCATGAAGATCTGCAAGCGATTGTTCACGATATCCAGCATGAGACACAAGCATCCGCCGGTCTGATTGCGACGTCACTGTTAGGTGTAATGGCCGCGTCTTGTCAGGACCTTTTTGATGTTGCCCCCAAGGCCAAACTGCGCTTTCCGGTATCTTTGTACCAAGTGGTGTTGGCTGGTTCAGGTGAGCGTAAGTCAGCCATTGATAAGCTTCTTATGAAGCCAATAAGAATGCTGGAGTGTGAGCTTGAAGCAACATTCCAGGAGGATAAACGGCGATATGATGCAGACATGAGCGTGTGGAAAATTGAACACCGGACCCTGGAGAAGGCATTGGAGAGAGCCGTAAAGGATGGGGGGGATGTGCCAGCGAGCCGTCAGAGACTAAAGACTAGCCTCAGCCTTAAACCGGTAATGCCTATCCGACAACGGTTATTGGTCAACGATGTCACCAGCGCCGCAGTAAAACAGGCGCTAGGATCAGGGAATGCGTCCCTTGGGTTGTTCTCTGATGAAGCTGGCAGCATTTTAAATGGGGAATTGCTCCGTGACACCCCGTTGCTGAATTCATTATGGAGTGGCCAACCTATCGAGGTTGACCGAGCAAACCGTGATGCGTTTCGGATTGAAGATGTACGCTTTGGTTGCATGCTGATGGTGCAACCGGGTTTATTTGAACAGTATGTGAAGCGTCAAGGTGTTCAGGCCCGTTCATCCGGATTTTTTGCAAGAACGCTGATATGTCAACCCGCGTCGACCATCGGTTACCGCTCCAGTGGTCAGAGCCAAAAGCAAAGCAATACAAATGGGTCACTCGGTGGGTTTCACGCAAGAGTGATGACCTTCTTGCGCAAATCCATCGAACGTAGGGTTGAGAAGGGCCAGAGACTCTGTGTGACGTTGTCGCCTGAAGCCAGTGGCAGATGGCATGCTGAATATGATCGGATTGAGGGAATGATCAATCCTTTTGGGCCGCTTAAAGAGTTTCGAGACTATGCATCGAAGCAACCCGAGCACATCGCTCGTATTGCAGCGGTACTGGAGGTATTTACCACAGGTACACTTCAGATATCAGAACATACAATGTATTGCGCGATTATGATTGCACAGTGGTACTTTGATTCATTTATCCAGCTGATGAAGGTTGACACTATCCCAGAGGAGATCCAAGACGCCAATCTCTTACATGGATGGCTTGCTCATCATGCCAGCAAGATCCCCATGTCAGGAGTGAAGAAAAATATCATACGTCAATATGGACCTAATCCGCTCAGGAATAGAGAACGACTAAATAAAGCGCTAGAGAATCTTCGGCGAAGGAATATTGTCTCTATATCTAGGTACGGTAGAACCACTTATATTAGTTATAACGATTTGGGAATGTTCGGTTTTTAATATATTAACTTCAGAGTGATGTTGGATTGCTTTTATTAGAGTTGAGATGTGTTCTTGCGAACAAAACGTCGTTTTTCACTAAAATACTTAAAGCATTCCTACTGCGTAGCCCTCGGTATAAGTAATATATAGGAAATAGGAAATAGGAAATAGGAAATAGGAAATAGGAAATAGGAAATAGCACATAGGAAATATAGTAAGCTCTCGATGTAGCATAAGCAATCATTGGTACTCTGTATGCAGTCATCAGTACTGTATGTATTGCTTATACATTCACTTTGCATTTATTTCTATATGGTAGTGATATGCCTATTGTTATTTTAATCTTGAATTATTAATTGTATTGAGACTTATCTATATCTCTAAAGGGCATAGTAAAACTTATGCCCGTTTAAGGAATGTACAATGACAGAGCTTAATAACACCCCCTATAAACTGAGTCCCATGGAGATAAATGATTTGATTAATGAGGCTCAGCGTCGATATGGCGATATATCACCAGTCCACTTGGCAAGAAGCTTGGATGTTGTGTATGCCGCTCTTTCCCATTTTCCCAGGGTCTGTGCCATGCGTGTAGACGTACGTATGGCACAAGACTTCACTGGAGATGACACAGACATGCCATCTTGTTTCCAGCGAGCCGATCCCAATGTGATCACACGATTTTTTGACTCGCTCAAAAGTCAACTGCGTGCAGATCATCGACGTAAATGCGCGAGAGGGATACCTCAACTGCCGAAATATATCTGGGTTAGAGAGCGAGATAAAGGACGTTATCCTCATTACCATCTTATTTTGCTGTTTAATAAGGATGTCTATGCTTACTTGGGGGATTACAGTGATCCTGATGCGACTAACATGGCGACACGGGTACAGAAGGCGTGGTGTAGCGCGTTAGGGCTTCATTACCCAGATTACGCCTATCTGGTACACTTCCCTAAGAACCCAGTATACATATTTGATCGTCGAGTCATGTTGTCAGATATATCAACATACAAGGGGTTTCTATTGCGCCTCGCTTATTTGTCAAAGGTTCGTACTAAGCATGTTAGGGATGGTCAGCGTAACTTCGGTTGTAGCCAATCATAAGACGCTTGAGCACACCAATGCTCATTAGTATGCTATAGAGCAATCCCTGCGTATTTAATTAAAGGATATCTATGAGTGAATTTCTGAAAGTGCTGCTGAACATCCGTAGCCTGCGGGCAGCACTGCGTGAGTTGTCTCTGGAACAGCTCAAAGAAGCCCACGAGAAAATCGAAATGATTTATCTGGAACGGTTGGAGGCAGCGGAGAAAGAACAAGCCGCCCAAGCTGAGCACCAACAAAAGTTGGCCGAGTTCCAAGCCATGTTGGCCCAAGCTGGTATCGACCCGACTGAGTTGGTTGGCAGTACTCCAGCAGCGACTACGGCCAAAGCTAAACGAGCCCCTCGTCCACCGAAATACCGCTATGTTGAGAATGGGCAAGAACATACCTGGACCGGTCAGGGCCGCACGCCCAAGTTCCTGGCTGAGCAGCTCGAGCAAGGTCGTCAACTTAACGAGTTCCTCATCTGAACGTACGGGCTACATCGATTACTGATGTGGCCTTTTTCTTAATTTATTGGTGAAATATTGTGCTGCCCGATTGATTGTGGTTAATGTTGGGTACGTTTTATTACTTGTATGCTGAATGCTTGACAACCACATTGCATCACTCCCTCAATAATGTCGACGCACTGTTGCTCATTACGCAGTTTGATAGCGCGACTGACGAGCACACTATCGTTGCGCTGTTGCGCACCCTCAGCCAGCAGATGGGGTTTGACCATTTTCGATTGGGGTTCATTTCACCAAGCTCTATCCAGCGTCCCGAGGTACGCATATTCAATGGCTGTCCTGCTCAGTGGGTGCAGGCATATGACGCGCAGCGCTTTTTTGCGGTAGACCCTGTTGTGCGTAAAGGAATGACTCAGAGCACGCCGATATTGTGGGCCAATCTCATCACTGAGTGTTGCGACCAACAGGATGCGGCTGGATTGGAGGTCATGATGCTAGCCCAAAAGGCTGGGCTGCGTGATGGCATCACCATCCCTTGGCATGGGCCTAATGGCCATGTCGGGTTGCTCTCTCTCATCACACGCACACCACGTACTGAACATCAATGGCTCAGCGCGATCCCATTTCTGAGTTGGCTATCAAATCACGTCTTCGAAGCCGTTGTACGGGTGTGTACGACGTCAACAATACCACCCCGTGCCCCTTTGAGCTTGCGTGAGTTGGAGGTCTGTCAGTGGGCAGCAGAGGGAAAGCAAGTCAGTGATATCGCTCAAATCCTGGGCATTACCCCTCGGACAGTCACCTTTCATCTGGAACGCATAGCCGAGAAGTTGGGGGCGAGCAGCAAGGGCCAGGCAATCTCCTGGGCCCTCAAGCAGGGATTGGTACGCCTGAATATCGGTGCTGCAGAAGTAGGAAATATCAGCGAAATCAGTGAATGATGCTAACTGGCGCAATATATAGCTCACTTTCTGGTGATCCCCACTTTTTCCGCAACTCTCGCTGGTGAATATGCGTGGTTTGAGCAAAGGGTTGCTCGACCCAGGGCGAGCTAGGAAGGTGGATTACGATAAGTCTTTGATAAATAACAACACTAAAAGTTGGCATGGTCGCTGCTATTAGGCTGGTTGAGTACTAACTCATTTAACCAACCTATTTAGGAGCATACACATGCCAACTCCATGTTATATCAGCATCGAAGGTAAAACCCAGGGCAATATCACCGCCGGTGCCTTCACCTCCGATTCCGTCGGCAACATCTTCGTACAAGGTCACGAAGACGAGATGCTGGTACAAGAGTTTCAGCACGTTGTCACCGTCCCGACTGACCCGCAATCCGGTCAGCCTGCTGGTCAGCGTGTCCACAAGCCGTTCAAGTTCACCGTGGCGCTGAACAAAGCTGTGCCGCTGATGTACAACGCACTGGCTTCCGGCGAGATGCTGCCGAAAGTGACCCTGAAGTGGTACCGCACCTCCGTTGAAGGCAAGCAGGAGCACTTCTTCTCTACCGTACTGACCGATGCCACCATCGTTGACATCGATTGCCAGATGCCC
>NZ_CAWMRY010000023.1:0-80341 GCF_963870295.1 Aeromonas sp. ANP5
TTGAACAGGCCAGAGGTAAATGCCTTATCCGGCTGTTGCTCGTTTAGCAGATCCACTACTTGCGCCAGACCGAACCACTCCTTGGAACAGAGGCCCCCGCCGCTACTACCAGTGAGACGGATCAATAGTTCAGCCTGTTCGGGTTCATGGCCAATCTCATAGCCCACGGTAGTTGTAGAGCCAGGCGAGAGCAGGGTGGCTACGCCACTGACTAAGACCACTTTGGCTGGTGATGCTTGTATGCCATCAAACTTGGCTGTGGCTGTCGTATTTACTTGCTGTTTGGCTGCTTGCTTATCGGTTTTGGTGTTCATGCTTAGCGTCCTTCGAGATAGTCAGATAGTGGATTTCAGGTAGATAGTGGTGCCCAAATCAGGCGAGGTTTGATCTGGCTTGAGAGCAAAGGCCAGATGCTGGAATACAGGAAGTGGGGCAGACAAGGCATCAAACGGTGAGCCATAGCCAGAGAAGCGATATGGCTCCCATGTTTCGGCAGCAGGGAGGGGTAGCCAGAAGACGGCATCTTCGGCACAGTCGATCAGCTTGATAGTTCCTGCAGCTAACCGCCAGTAGTCGGCGTAGTAACCGTTGTCGTCATCCCGGACTGACTCGCCTGTGTGGGAAGCTATCGAGATCAATACTTCAGGCGCTTCGCTGTGCAGGGACTTGGCCTTGAGCACGGTCGCCTCTTTGATCACGACCAGCAGCACAGGCTGATTTTCATCTGGCAGGAACTCAGGAACATACATACCGTTTGTAATGACCTCCTGCATCAGCAAGCTCAGCGTTTGCCAGCTGTAGGCATATCCCTTGAGCGTCTCGTGGGAGGCGTATTTCCCTTCTTGAATGAACTCATCCATGGCTAAGCTCCCTCAGTCTGCTGGCCCAGTGATATAGCCGATAGTGCCGCCGATGATGGTGCCTGCAACAGCTCCAGGGATACCGCCTTTGGCCCCGACGCCAGCTCCGGTGATAGCGCCTTTGATTGCTCCCTTGGTGCTGCCCTTTACCGTGAAATCGATACTGCCGTCTCTCATGGGTTTGATGCTGATCGCGGCTACTTGTTTGCGCAAAATCTGGTGGATAAACATGTTCTGTCCTTTGGATCGTGGATATGAAAAAGGCCCTGAGTGGTTAGTTCTGGGCCTGATGTTCTGGATGAACATGGTTTTAATATGTGTTTGAAAATGTTAGTGTTTCTGCTGTGACTTAATAAAACAGAGGATGTTGTATGAGTGCAATATTATCTGGAGACAATATTGGCAATGCAATTTTGATAGCTATAAAAAGAGGGATGATTCTAGTTGTCACATCAGGTTTAATCACGAACGCTTTATATATATATGGTATCGGTTTTTATCAAGGATATATATCGAGGCTTGGTTTTGACTACACCTTATTTTCTATAGAGTGGAGTGATGCTATTCTTTGGACATATAAAGCGAGTCAAGATGTTGGCCTTGAGTCTATTAACCTCCTCAATTTATTTGGTGTTAAAATATATTTAATTGGGGGTGTGCTCTCCTATATTATAATTAGAGTGTGGATCGCATTATCTCCTTTGGAGAAAAATAAAAAACAGGTTGATAAATATGAAGTGAAGAGGTGGCTTGCTAGGATAAGGAATAGATGGCCTCGTGCATTTAGTATTATCCAATTAATTGCAATTAAAGAAAGTGCTTTATTTGCCTTTTTTGCATCGTACTTCTTTATATTTTTTATGTGTTTGCTAGTTTTGTTTGTCATAGTGTGGGTCTATTTTCCATATTTTGGTTCTTTACATGGTGAACGAGTTGCAGAGCAGCGAGAAAAATATTTTGAACGTCATTTATGTGTGTCTAAAAATGATTATTGGAGCCAATGTGTTTCTGTAGATGATAAAGAAAGCAATACTGTGGTGTATGGACGGTTGTTGTTTAAAAAGGAAAAACTATTAGGGATTATGACAACGAATGGACCAGTAACCATAACCCAGCCTGAAAATATATCGTTTAACACTCTTAAAAACTCTTGCTATATGAATCAGGAGTGTATGGATAAAATAATTGATTGATTCGTTGTTCACTGTGTGAATAATTATGTGTAGAAAAGTTGATGAATGTTCATTTTAAAAGGACAAAAATGGCTAATTCAATGATATTTTCAAAAGTAACCGATGCCTTTGTTTTTGGAACCTATCTTAGTAAAGTAGTGTTTGTGGTAGGCTTTGTATTTTTAATAATTCACTCTGGGGATGTTGGGGTAACCCCGAGAGGAATGACAATTAATGATGCCATACCTTTGGTTATTGTTGTTTTTTATTTTTCATTGCTAATGTTAGTTATTGGGGCACTTCTTTTTTCTATAGGCGTTATAGTGTCACCAGTTATTTCTGTGTGTCTATCATTAGCTAGGAAATTCAATAAAGTAGAGACTGTACGCTTTAAATTGGTTCCGTTTAGCCCATGGCATATATTGCCGGCACTCTTGGGTGTGATATTTATATACAAGTTTTACACACTAAATCATGAAGTTGTTTGGACGTTACCTCTCATGCCTATCATTATTTATTTAAGTGTATCAGGAATACTATATTATAAGGAGCAGCTAGCAGAGACAGAAAGGGGGCGGGAGTCTTTTTCATTGAATAAAAAGGCTTATGATATGAAAGGACTCAAAAATATGAAGGATGGAGTAATGGTTCTTTCTTTTCTAACTGCATTTGCGTTCTTGTTTCTTTCTGGTGTATCTAAACCCATTTTAGAACGCTCCTTTGAGCTTGCTGGGGTGAAGATTAAATCGGCAACAGTTTACATTAAAGAACCCTATGGCGAAGTGCTTTCCGAGTTAGGGGTGTTAGGTGAGCTATTGCCAGGTGGCATAAAAAAATATGATGGCGTTGATATATTGGTGCGAGGGGTTGGCCGGGTCTCAATATTCCGAGTAATTGACAGGGATAATATGGTTCAACTGGTTGAGATTCCTGAGGAGTTTTATACATTAAAGCTTGTAGCAAATGGTGATAAGAAAAGCATGAAGTAAGTATATAAAATTCATTAGGTTTTATGTGTTCAATGTGACAGATTAGAGGATGATGTGAGCAAGTTAATAAATATAGGACAGTGTGCGTTATGCAACACACAAAAAGAGCTAGTCAATAGTCATTTCATACCAAAGCATACATATAGGAAAATGCGTGATAGGGTTAAGCCTGGACATGCGGTCATGCTAATAGATGGTGAGGGAAATAACTCTACATCTAATCAAATAACACAGAGGTTATTATGTAATGACTGTGAACAGCTTTTGCGGGAGAATGGTGAAGATTTTTATTCAAAAAATGGATACTGGTCAGATGGTCAGCCACCAAGGATTCTTGAAAGTATTGTTAAAGACCTACAAAAACAAGATGTGATAAAAAGTGGCTTATTAAGCACTGAGTCTGAAAGAAAACTAGAATATTTCGTGTCTAGTATCTTTTGGAGGGGGACATTTTCTTGGCCTAAATATAAACCTATAACAGTACCTGAAAATATAACTGAAGAAATGAGGTCTTTTCTTCTGGAACTGACACTGCCACGAGCCTATAAAATAATTGTTATCCCCATATATAGAGAAAATTACTCAGTGTCATTTCCCTTTGGGTGGCTATCTTCGAATGGAGATATGCAATACTTCTTTTGTATCGAGAGTCTTGGTTACATGTTAATGAGTAGTGACGTTTTTAAATGGCACTATCCTACGCTGGACTCAGAATCATCGGTCATTTTTTATATAAGAGACGACGCCTTTATTGATAGCTACTTCACAATGTTTGAATGCAACTATAATCGTAGTGAGAAAAGAGGGGGAAAACCACATGATATATCTTGGCTCAAGTAGTCTCTTATAAAAATCACTACCACTATAGTGTCGGTGTTACGAACTGTCATCATCGACACGCTTTACTAATATTTTTTCGACGTCAAACCACACAATCATAACCGCCCATTTAATTTTAATACAATCCAGAGAATGACAAAAGAAAATACAGTTATAACGTTAGCTATGAATGAAACGCCAACCCATACTTTGACTTTATATGGTACGGTTTTTAGAGACCACTTTTTGAAAATTAAGTAATATCCATATCGATGAAATCTAGAATATTGAAGATATAAAAATTCACTTTCATGCTCCGGTTTTATAGACCAATATTTGTCAATCTTACGCGTGAAATTCATAATAAATAAAGAGTTTATAATTAAGATGACTAGCCATGAAACAAATGTAAGTGCAATTACGTCGGCTTGAGTCATTATTTTTCACCAACCATTCTGATAACCTCGTATATACCATTGGTTGTAGCTTCAGCAATTTTCCCGGCAGCATTACCAACGAGATCACCACCGTAGTATCCGCCAACTACTGCTCCAGAAACAGCAACTACAGCAACAACGGGGGCAGATAGAGTTCCACCAACCACTATTGCAATCGTGGTTGCGCCAGTGACGGCAAGACTTGCTCCAGTAGATGCCCCCCATGAGCCTCCGATAAAGCTACCATATACACGTCCTGCTTCTCTGGCGGAGATTGAAAGACATTGCTGCCCTATGCCATCGGTACATGCCTTAGATGCGGTATTCAAAGCACTAAATGAATCCAGCCCCACACTAACCCAACCTAATTTATTTACACCTTTTACATAAGTTGAAATGCTTTTTAGTCTGTATCCTAATGCAGGGACCTCCCCGTAACGAGATACTGTTCGCCAGTTATGAGTAACCGACTTCGTCGATAGACCTAGCCTGTGCTTTAGTTTGTCATACTGGGGGATTTTGACACTGGACATTGTCATTTTTTCTAAAATGTTATCCAGTTTATTGAATAATGCTTGTCGCTGGGAATAAAACTCAGGAGCAAGTCGACTTCCCTTGGAGGCTTCAGCATGAGTTACATATAGTAGATTAATCTGATTAAGTGTGTTGTGTAGATCTGTTAGTCGCTGACTTATAGCGGTACTTATCCCACCAAATGCAGCTGATGGTGTCGACAGATCTTGTGCTGCGAGATAATCAAATAAATCAATATGCGCTTTTAATATTTCCGCTTCTGCAGGTGTTAGTTTCTGAATCCCTGCACTGGCCTCCTTGGCCTGAGTTTTGAGCAGGATCAACCGATCCTTCTCCGCCAAGGTCTTTGGCTCATTAGCTAAAATAACAAGCTCGCCAGGCAAAACCATATCCTGAAGATGTTCGTTGTTGCGCTCAAACATAGATTGTTGCTGGAAGTTGGCTTCCGGCCCGTACAGCTTTTTGTAGATAGCGTCTTTGCTCTGGTGGTGTTCATTCCAGTAGTAGCCAACGTCAAACTCTTCAATGACTGGTTCTTGAGTCTTTGGCATCAACTTACTGAGAGTCGGCTCGGGTTCTGGTATCGGTTCCGGGCGGTAAGGTGCAGAACCAAAGCCACTTGAGGGAGTCTTCTTAGCTTCATAGGCTGCCTCAACTGTGCGACGGAACTCGTCACTTCCATTTACCTGTAACTTCCCATCGACCACGTTTACGCAGCTATCTCTGGTTGATCGGCTCACAGCTACACGGCTACCATCCCTAGAACTGCCTTGGTCTGGGCCTAGTATTCTCAAGAACTCATCCTGGGTTAGCTCGCCAATACTCTTGGTTGCCATGCAAACAACTCCTTTTAAACGCAAAGGTTTTTGTGAGCAGGCAGTCTGCCATACTTTGGGTTTCATTCAAAACATGGGATACCCAAAGGAGACATTTCTGACAGAGATGGCAGGGGGAGCTGGGGGAGGGGGGATTACTGGAGATCTTGCGTGAAATTTGCCGACGGTCGCGTCGGCGTGACCGTCCGACGTCTCGTCGGCATCGACGCGATTTTTTGTGCAGTAAACGTTTTTTGTCAGATGATAACTTGATCTGTACAACTATGTTGTTGTTTGCTCGGCATATTTATCGACCAACTCCGCCACAAAAGGCCAAGAATTTTTGCATAGTTCAACATCACGGACTCTGGACGGTGACTTTTCTCCATGCACTAAATTGCACCGAACTTGATAAATCACCATTAGAATAGATTTCAGCTTTGATAAGGGACAATTTGAGGTGTTATAATTATTTATGTCTCTTTGAGAGCTTCTTCTATTACCCCGCATATCAATAACGGGACGGGACATGAAATAGTCTATTTCCGGCTTGTGATTATCAAGTAATGCTTGCGCAAATGCAGCCTCAACTTTAGCATCAATTAATGCTTTAATCGCATTACGTTCTGAACCTGTATGGTAAGCACCATATAAATTATTAAAACCCATCCAGCAGTTATATAAACAATCTATTGGGTCATCATGATTCAAACCTCGTTCTAACCACTCTCTTGCTTTCACTGTATTCCCTCCATATCTAACTCCCCGTTAAGTTTACGTATCTCGGACGCAAATGTTACGATCCAGATGAAATACATCACAACAACTCTACACGTGTGAATCTCTCTTAGGGTTTTTATTTTTTCTATTAATGGTGACATTGGCGACGTCTATTACTACTTTGGCGATCGAGTCATCCCACCCACTTTCCACTAAACATTCCACATCAACTTTGTCTGAATACTTTAGGATCAACAGCAATTGAACCACAAAACAAAAACTAATTCTCCAATCTCGTCCTACCGCCTGTTTATGCTGATCGTATAAGTCTTTAAAAAAATCATCTATTTCAGGTTCCATCTGCTCTATAATAGATTTTAGGTCCGCGATTCTCATGATACCAATGTGCTGAGAGAACTTAATAAGCTTGTCCAATCCTTCATCTGGAAAGTCTTCCCAAAAGCCTTGGTTGAGAGCTTTTATGTAGATTTTCCTTATAGATGGCGATCGCCAAATCATATCCATTAACTCTTTTCTGTTTAAGTCAACTTTATTTTCTAAGGTTTGTAATTTTGCAAGGTTTTTTGCCAAACTTTGATGTGAAACCCCATTCTTTTGAGCTGCGGCTAAAACTGATAGGTTGTGGCATAATGCATCGACCATAGCATTGATAGATTCTGCCTTAATTCTTGGCATAAAGTTCTCTGCCAATTCTCTTAATTGATCTTCGTTTAATTGCATTTTCGATCTCCTGTTGCAACCCTTAGGGGGGAAGTTACCGTATTGAGATTGATCATGCAACCCTAAGGGTTGAGTTTTTTTCAGTGAACCCAAATGGGGTTACTGAAAAATTTTCCGTGAAAGTTGCCGACGGTCGCGTCGACGTGACGACCCGTCACCTCGTCGGCATCGACGCGACTTTGCACAACTCCTGGCAAACTCAGCTACAGCCCAAGCGACCGGATATGCCCCAGAGGCTGCTCCGGCCTTACCGCTAACCATTCCTCTTCCCTTGTCCCTCCTGAGCGTCTCCATCTTTCAATCCGCGTTATCTGTACGCCAGAGTCGCCTGCTCCGGTCTGACCATCCCCATGGTCTCTCAGCAGAAAGACCGGAAGCTGTGACCGGAGGGGGTTTCTGGGAGTATTTACGTAAGGGGAGGGGATGACGTCTGGTTTTGGCTAGATCCTGACCCATTCGCCAGCTGAGCTGACCGGATAGGAACCGGAGTCATCGTTA
The DNA here is from genome assembly GCF_963870295.1 of Aeromonas sp. ANP5. Classification (NCBI taxonomy): domain Bacteria; kingdom Pseudomonadati; phylum Pseudomonadota; class Gammaproteobacteria; order Aeromonadales; family Aeromonadaceae; genus Aeromonas; species Aeromonas sp. ANP5. Next base: position 7,586 of record NZ_CAWMRY010000023.1, read on the forward strand.
GTTAACTTTAAGTTGAGAGAAAACAGGGAGAGTGGGTGGTTTAGAGCGGAGGAGTGTGCGAGAGCAAGAGGTGGGGGATAGCTAGCTCGGCTTGAAACAATGGAGAGATGGATATGAAAAAGCCCAGTTCGAAAACTGGGCTTCAAATGTGGCTCCCTCGACAGGACTTGAACCTGTGACATACGGATTAACAGTCCGCCGTTCTACCGACTGAACTACGAGGGAAAAGTGGCTCCTCCTACTGGACTTGAACCAGTGACATACGGATTAACAGTCCGCCGTTCTACCGACTGAACTAAGGAGGAATTGCCTGTCTCGTTAAGACGGGGCGAATATTAATGACCAGGGCGGCGGGTGTCAACCCGCGAATTTCCCGAAAACCGGATTTTCGGACTTTTTGCCCAAAAGTTGCGCTTTGCGGTTTATTTTCAGCACAATCAGTCCCTTGCCATCGAAGCCCCCAACCGGCGCAGGGGTTATTGGCTCGGTTCGCATCAACCTGATGATGCCAGCATTATGTCGCGAACGTGCTGGCAACTAAGTGAGGCTCAAATGGTAATCTTTGTGGCAAAAAGGGGGAGAGCAGGAGCCAAGATCGGCGATTTGGCGGCAAATAGGCCAAATAATGGGTGAGCGCGCGTTTCATTGATCCTGCCCATCGAAAAAATGGCCCGTCTGGAGTAAGGTTACGCAGGATACCATCGCCGCGTCGACAGCCCTGCCGGCCCTTGATGATGATCGGGCGCCGGATCTCTCCGGCCTTTATCTCCCTCTTCTGGTATTACGATATACATGCACAAGCAAGCCTCTTTAAATAGCGTGAAGCTCGCCATAGCCTTACGCCAGTCCTGTATTGATGAACCCTACAGCATGGCCCGCTTCGGCCGTGATCTTATCGCCGGTGTGACGGTGGGCATCATCGCCATCCCGCTCGCCATGGCACTGGCCATCGCCAGCGGCGTGCCGCCGCAACACGGTCTCTATACCGCCATCATCGCCGGTATCGTGATCGCCGTGACCGGTGGCTCCCGTTACTCCATCTCCGGCCCGACCGCTGCCTTTGTAGTGATCCTCTACCCGGTCGCCCAGCAGTTCGGGGTTGGCGGTCTGTTGATGGCGACGCTCATCTCCGGCCTCTTTCTGGTGGCGATGGGGATGGCCCGTCTTGGCCGCCTTATCGAGTACATTCCCCCGTCAGTGACGCTGGGCTTTACCGGTGGTATCGCCATCGTGATCGCCACCTTGCAGATCAAGGACTTCTTTGGCCTGAGCGTGCCCGAGATGCCGGAAACCTATCTGGGCAAGGTCGAGGCGCTGGCCGCCGCCCTGCCAAGCTGGCAGTGGGGCGATACCCTGGTGGGGGTCGCAACGCTGGCCGTGCTGCTGCTCTGGCCGCGCCTGCGTCTGCCGGTGCCCGGCCACTTGCCCGCGGTGCTGGTCGGGGTGGGTCTGGGTTTTGGCCTCCATTACTTTGGGGTGGACGTGGCCACCATCGGCAGTAAGTTCAGCTATACCCTGGCCGATGGCACCCAGGGGATGGGGATCCCGCCCATCGCGCCGACCCTGGTGATGCCCTGGGCCTTGCCCGGACCGGATGGCTTGCCAGTTGAATGGAACCTGGCGGCTGTTGAGCGGCTGCTGCCTGCCGCCTTCTCCATGGCGATGCTGGGGGCGATCGAGTCGCTGCTCTGCGCCGTGGTGCTCGATGGCATGACCGGTCGCAAACACAGCTCCAACGCCGAGCTGGTGGGGCAGGGGCTTGGCAACATCTTCGCCCCCTTCTTTGGCGGCATTACCGCTACCGCTGCCATCGCCCGCTCTGCCGCTAACGTGCGTGCCGGCGCTACGTCCCCCATCTCGGGGATCGTCCATGCGCTGGTGGTGCTGGCCGCCATTCTGGTGCTGGCCCCCTGGCTCTCCTGGTTGCCGCTCTCGGCCATGGCTGCCTTGCTGCTCATCGTGGCCTGGAACATGAGTGAAGCGCACAAGGTGGTGGAGCTGATCCGTCGCGCCCCCAAATCCGATGTGCTGGTGCTGCTGGTCTGCCTGTCGCTCACCGTCATTTTCGACATGGTCATCGCCATCACTTTCGGGGTGATCCTGGCATCCCTGCTCTTTATGCGCGAAATCGCCAAGATGACCAAACTTCACGATTTGGCCGAGCACAAGCGCTATGCCCATGAGGTGCCGGACAACGGCCTGCTCTACAAGATCAACGGCCCGCTCTTCTTCGCAGCGGCCGAACGGGTCTTTGCCGAGCTGGAAGCGCAAGTGAAAGGGCACCAGGTGCTGGTGTTGCAGATGGAGGCGGTTTCCATCCTCGATGCGGGCGGCCTGTCTGCCTTCCTCCACTTTGGCAAGCAGATGGCTAAAGCCGGTGTCGAGTTACGGGTGGCCGAGTTGCAGTTTCAACCGCTCAAGACCCTGGCCCGTGCCAAGGTGCGACCTCAGCCCGGCAAGCTGGAATTTTACGGCTCGCTGGAAGAGGCGCTCAAAGGTGAACATTTGCACGAAGCGGCAGTAAATTGATTGAAAGGGATACGAAACGGCATATTTTTGGTCACTTGGTTCGGATATTGAGCAAACGAACGCAAAAAGTAAAAAATTGCATTGACCAAAAGCCATCGTATCCCTTACATTACGCCCCGTCGCCGCGGCATGATCCGCCAGCGAATGTGCAGCTCAAGCACATAAAGCAGTGAGCAAAAATTTGGTGAGGTGTCCGAGTGGCTGAAGGAGCACGCCTGGAAAGTGTGTATACGGCAACGTATCGAGGGTTCGAATCCCTCCCTCACCGCCAAATTGCAAAAACCGACCTGATGGTCGGTTTTTTGTTTTTAAGCGCCATCCTGATGTAGGTGCCAGCAGTGCGGAGCGAAAAGCCCCGCTTGGTTTGTCCTGTGTCGCGGCTCGTCTTAAAAAATGGCAATGCAGAATAGTCGGTGATTTGCTGCTGCGAATTTAACGCTCACACCACATGCACTGCCAGATTGAAAAGCCCTGATGTTTCCATCAGGGCTTTTTGCTATCCGCGTTTTTGCGAGCACTGTGGGCAAGCCGATGGCGATGGGCGGCGGGCTCGGGTATAGTCCTGCGCCAATTGCGTTATCCTGTTTTGCTGACCCGTCGTGGCCTTGGTGGTGGCGAGGGGCAGGCCTGTGTAAGGAGTGTTATGAAGTTCAGTCCCCTGCTCGATGAGATGATGAAAGCCCTGCAGGTATTGCCGGGGGTGGGGCCCAAGTCTGCCCAGCGGATGGCCTTTACGCTGCTTGAGCGTGAGCGCAGCGGCGGCTTGCGGTTGGCCCAGCTGCTCTCTCGCGCCCTGACCGAGATTGGCCACTGCAGCCACTGCCGCACCTTTACCGAGAACGACCGCTGCGATATCTGCGCCAATCCCAAGCGGGAAGAGAATGGCCTGCTCTGCGTGGTGGAGAGCCCGGCGGACGTGGCGGCCATCGAGCAGACCGGTCAGTTTTCCGGTCGTTACTTTGTGCTGATGGGCCATCTGTCGCCGCTGGACGGCATCGGCCCGGAGGAGCTGGGGCTCGATATTCTCGAGCGCCGTCTAAAGGAAGAGCACATCAGTGAGCTGATCCTCGCTACCAATCCCACCATCGAGGGGGATGCCACCGCCTGGTATATCGCCGACATGGCCCGTGCTGCCGGGGTAGAGGTGAGCCGCATCGCCCACGGCGTGCCGGTGGGGGGCGAGTTGGAGCTAGTGGATGGCACCACGCTCTCCCACTCCCTGATGGGGCGCCAGCGCCTCAAGTAAGGGGCGGGTGGCGGCAGGCAAGTCGCGAAAAACTGAACATAAAATCGGCGGTTACACGCCAACAGGGGGCGAATGAGCAGGATTGCACATTCGCCCCCTTGATATTTGGATCGCTGTCCCCATCTAGGTTGGGCATATGTTCAACCCGATGTTTCTGAGGATTGGTCCATGACCCAAAGTGTTCATGCCGAAACCCACGGCTTTCAGACTGAAGTCAAACAACTGCTGAGCCTGATGGCTCACAGCCTCTACTCCAACAAAGAAGTATTCCTGCGCGAGCTGATCTCCAACGCCTCCGATGCGGCGGACAAGCTGCGCTTCAAGGCGCTTTCCGATGCCTCTTTGTTCGAAAACGACGGCCAGTTGCGTGTGCGTCTGGTGGTGGACAAAGAGAAGCGTACCCTGACCATCTCCGATAACGGGATCGGTATGACCCGTGATCAGGTGATTGAGCACCTGGGTACCATCGCCAAGTCCGGCACCGCCGAATTCTTCAAAAACCTCTCCGGCGATCAGGGGAAGGATTCCCAACTGATCGGTCAGTTCGGGGTCGGCTTCTACTCTGCCTTTATCGTGGCCGACAAGGTGACCGTGGTCTCCCGCGCCGCCGGTACTGCTCCGGAGCAGGGCGTACAGTGGGAATCTGAAGGGGAAGGCTCCTTCACCGTCGCTGACGTAACCAAAGAGGGTCGCGGTACCGACGTCATCCTGCACCTGCGTGCCGAAGAGGATGAGTTCCTCGACGACTGGCGTCTGCGCTCCGTGGTGGGCAAATATTCCGATCACATCAGTGTGCCGGTCGAAATGTTCAAAGAGGGAACCCCGGACCGGGAAGAGGATGGCGAAACCATCGTCGGCACCCCGGGCGAGTGGGAACAGGTCAACCGCGCCACGGCACTGTGGACCCGCAACCCGAAAGATATCAAGGACGAGGAGTATCAGGAGTTCTACAAGCACGTCGCCCACGACTTTGAAGCTCCGCTGCTGTGGGGCCACAACCGGGTGGAAGGGGCGCAGGAGTACACCAGCCTGCTCTACGTACCGGCCCGCGCACCGTTCGACCTCTACAACCGCGAGCAGAAGCACGGTCTGAAGCTCTACGTACAGCGCGTCTTCATCATGGATGACGCCGAGCAGTTTATGCCGACCTACCTGCGCTTCGTCAAAGGGGTGCTGGACTCCAACGATCTGCCGCTCAACGTCAGCCGTGAAATCCTGCAGGACAACAAGGTGACCGCCTCCCTGCGCAAGGCTTGCTCCAAGCGCGTGCTGACCATGCTCTCCAAGCTGGCGAAAGACGATGCCGAGAAGTACGCCAAATTCTGGAAAGAGTTCGGTAACGTGCTCAAAGAGGGTCCGGCCGAGGATTACGCCAACCGCGAAGAGATCGCCAAGCTCCTGCGCTTTGCCAGCACCGCGGGCGAGGGCGAAGCCCAGACCGTCTCTCTTGAGGATTACGTTGGCCGCATGAAGGAAGGTCAGCAGAAGATTTACTACATCACTGCTGACTCCTATGCCGCTGCCAAAAACAGCCCGCACCTTGAGATCTTCCGCAAGAAGGGTGTCGAAGTGCTGCTGATGTGGGAGCGCGTGGACGAGTGGCTGATGAGCCACCTGACCGAGTTCGACGGCAAGCAGCTTATTTCCGTCACCCGTGGCGAACTGGATCTCGGCGATCTGGAAGATGAAGCCTCCAAGCAGGCGCAGATCGATGCCGAGAAGGCCAACGCCGGTCTGGTGGAGCGGGTCAAGAAGAGCCTGGGCGATGCGGTGAAAGAGGTGCGTGTCACTCACCGTCTGACCGACTCCCCCTCCTGCATCGTCACCGATGCTTACGGTATGAGCACCCAGATGATCAAGCTGATGCGTGCGGCCGGCCAGCCGGTACCGGAGCAGAAGTACATTCTGGAGCTCAACCCTGACCATGCGCTGGTGAAGAAACTCGACACCATTGAAGACGAGGCACTGTTCGGTGAGTGGGTCACCCTGCTGCACGAACAGGCCCAGCTGGCCGAGCAGGGCGGGCTGAACGATCCGGCGAGCTTCGTCTCCCGCATCAACCGTCTACTGCTGCAAGCCTAAGCAGCAACGCCGGTAACAGAAAGCCCACTGCATGCAGTGGGCTTTTTTGATCCCGCCGTGTGAGCTCGGCGAAACACAGCGGTGAGGGAGGTGGCCAGCGCCTCTCTATTTGCGGTATTCGTTGTTGTAGTTCTGGATGAGACGCCGGGTAACCTCATGCTGGGGATCGGCAAATACCTTGAGGGTTTTGCCGCGCTCCACCACCCGACCTTCGTGCATCACCAGCACCTCGTCGCTGATATGGCTGACGATACCCAAATCGTTGGCTACCAGCACATAGCTCAGCCCCATGGTCTCCTGCATCTCCAGCAACAGGTTGATGATCTGGGAGCGTACCGAGATATCCAGCGTGGAGAGCGCCTCATCGGCCACCACTATCTTGGGGTTGAGGATCAGCGCGCGCGCCAGTGCCACCCGCTGCTGCTGACCGGAGGAGAGCATCTGCGGATAGAACAGGGCGTGATCCGGCAGCATCCCCACCATACGCAGGGTCTGTACCACCTTCTCGCGGCGCTCCTCTTCGGTCATCTCGGTGTTGAGACGCAGCGGGGTTTCCAGGATCTGGCCGACCCGGATCTTGCGGTTCAGCGAGGTGTTGGGATCCTGAAAAATCATCCGCAGCAGTTTGCAGCGGGTCTGGTAATCGCCGTGCACCATCAGCTGGCCGTCGATGGCGATGTCGCCGCTGGTGGGTTCGATCATGCCAGCCAGAATGCGGGCGAGGGTACTCTTGCCGGAGCCTGCCTCGCCGACGATGGCGAGGGTCTGGCCCACTTCGAGATCGAACGAGAGGGGCTTGATTGCTTCTACCGCCTGACGACGGAACAGACCGGTGCGGTTCTGGTAGGTTTTGCTAAGGCCTCTGACCTGCAACAGGGATGGCTCGATCACAAGCGGGGCTCCTTCATGGGGGCATTAACGGTCATCATTTTTTTGGCTCCTCCATGTTCAGCGGGAAGTGGCAGCTGAACTGATGGCCCTTGATCTTGTTCATCAACGGAGTCTGCACGCACTGCTTCTGGGCGTAGGGGCAGCGCGGCCCCAGACGGCAGCCGATGGGCAGGTGTTGCAGCGGCGGGATGACGCCGGGCAGGGTTTCGAGGCGCGACTTGTGGCGCACCAGCTTGTCAAAGTCGGGGATCGATTTGAGCAGGGCATCGGTATAGGGGTGGTGCGGGGTCTCGAGGATCTGCTCCCGGGTGCCCACTTCCACCATCTGGCCGCAATACATCACGTTGAGGGTGTCGGTCAGATTGGCGATGGCGGCGATATCGTTACTGATGATCAGGATGGTGGTATTGCCCAGCTTGTTCATCTTGTCCAGCAGTCGCAGGATCTGGGAGTGGGTGGTGGACTCCATGGCGCTGGTGGGCTCGTCGGCTACCAGCAGACGCGGCTGGTTGGCAATGGCCATGGCGATCATCACCTTCTGGCACATGCCATCCGACAGCTCGTGGGGATAGGCGCGCATCACCTTGCGGTGATCCTTGACGCCGACCCGGTGCAGCAGAGCGATGGCCTTTTTCTTGCGCCACTGGAAGCGCTGCCAGAATTGTCCCTCGAACGAATCGGTCGGGATCGCCTCTTCCAGCTGGGTGCCGATCTCCTCGGAGGGGTCGAGACAGCTGATGGGGTCCTGGAAGATCATGGCGATCTCGCGGCCCATGATGCGACGGCGCTCCTTGGGGGCCATGGTCAGCAGATCCATGTCGTTGAAGCGCATCCGGTCGGCACGTACCGTCCAGTTGTCCTTCTCGATGCCGACGATCACCTTGGCGATCAGACTCTTGCCGGAGCCGGATTCACCCACCAGACCGCGGATCTCCCCCTCGGTCAGGGTCAGGCTCACCTTGTCCACCGCCTTGACCTTGCCTTGCGGGGTGTCGATCTCGATGGTGAGATTGCGAATGTCGAGCAGCGGCATCAGTCATTCCCCTCTTTGAGTGCTTCACGAATGCCTTCACCAACTAAATTGGTCACCAGCACGCTGAACAGGATGGCGATGCCGGGCAGGGTGACGGTCCAGGGGGCGAGATAGATGAGGTCGCTCGAATCGGCCAGCATGGTGCCCCACTCAGGTTGGGGAGATTGGGCGCCGAGGCCAAGAAAACCGACCGCCGAGATATCGAGAATGGCCGCCGACAAGGTGCGGGTGGTCTGGGCCACCAGGGTCTCGACAATGTTGGGCAAAATAGCCAGCCGCATGATCCGGAAGGGAGGCGAGCCATCGAGCCGACTGGCAATGATGTACTCCTTCTGCATCTCGGCATGCACCGCGTTGTAAGTGGCCCGTATAAAGGGCGGGATCAATGCCAGGGTAATGGCGATCAGGGTATTGCCAAAACCCGGCCCCATGATGGCGACCATGATGATGGCCATCAGCAGGGAGGGGATGGAGAGCAGGGTATCGAGCAGGTGGTGCAGCACGCTCGATTTAAGCCCCTTGCTCATGCCGCCGAGGATACCGATGGCGGAGCCCACCACCATGGCGATCACCACCACGACCAGCGCATAGCCGAAGGTGAGACGCGCCCCTACCACCAGCCGGGAGAGCATGTCGCGCCCCAGATCGTCGGTGCCGAGGAAGTAGTCGATGTTGCCGGTCGCCGCCCACGAGGGGGCCAGCAGCAGCTTGTCGGTGTGCTGTTCATCGATGCCGTAGGGGACGACCAGCGGCCCCACCAGCGTGATGAGCAGCAACAGCAAAAAGCACCAGAGCCCTGCCATCGCCAGAGGATTGCGGCTGTAGGAGGCCCACGTCTGCTCAAGGGGCGAGAGGATCTTGAGCTCGGGATAGATGTTCGATTTATCTTGCATAGGATACCTGGCTCCTGGTCACGCCATGAGCGCGTTCAATCTTGTTTGGCATACAACTCTTTGCGCCGTGCCGGATAGATAAGGGTGGTCAGCAACTCGGTGCTGACGCTGGTCAGGATCACGAAACTGGCGACCACCAGGGTCGCGCCGCGAATGGCGGCGTAATCCTGCAGGGCGATACTGCTGATGAGCCAGCGGCCGATCCCGTGCCACTCGAACACCACCTCGGTGATCATGGCGGAGGTGAGCACGCTACCCAGTTGCAGACCCAGCAGCGGCAGTACCGGCGGCAGGGCGTTCTTCAGGCCATGGCGCCAGACGATCTGCGCCTTGGAAAGGCCCCGGCTCGCCGCCGCCTTGATGTAGTTCTGCTTCATCACGTCGATGAGGGAACTGCGCACATGGCGGATCACCTCGGTAGTGGGCACCACCGCCAGTACCAGTGACGGGAGAATGAGGTGGCGCAGGGCATCGTGCAGCGCCGCTTGCCGCCAGGGCTCGTTGCTGAGCAGCACATCGATCACCGCGATGCCCGTGATGGGGGGCACGTCGTAGAGCAGGCTGATCTGCCCGGAGGCTGGCAACCAGCCGAGATCCAGCGAAAAGAGCATTACCACAAGCAGCGCCAGCCAGAACACCGGCACCGCATAGCCGATAAGACCGGCAGTCATAATGGAGAGATCCAGCGTCTTGCCCTGTGACAGGGCCGCCAGGGTGCCGAGAGGAATGCCCACCAGCAGCGAGATGGCGAACGCCGCCAGACAGAGGATCAGGGTCGCCGGGAAGTAGTGGCGGATCTCGTCCAGCACCGGCAGCCCGGAGACGCTGGAGAGCCCCAGGTCGCCTGCGAAAATGCGGCGCAGGAAGTCGGGATAGCCGCTCCAGAAGCTGAGCTGATTGCCGATCAGCCGATAGTCCAGCAGGTAGGCGACAAAGGTCAGCGCCAGTAGAGTGATAAGCAGCAGGTTGATGCGGCGCAAGGTGTATAGAAGCATGCTTACTCCCTGTGAGCCTGGTTGAAGGAGGTGCCGCCAAAGGGCATCAGCGTCAGCCCTTCGATGTTGCTGCGGCTGACCTGGGTACGCAAGGCGTGCGCCAGCGGGATCAGCGGCAGCTGTTCGTTGAGCAGGGTCTGGGCATAGTAGTAGTTGCGCAGCCGGAACGAGAGCTGGGGCGTGGTGACCGCATCATCCAGCAGCTGGTCGAAGGCCGGGCTGCACCAGCGGCTGTAGTTGTTGCCGCGCTCCACTGCCGAGCAGCTCAGCAGCTGGCGGAAGAAGTTGTCCGGGTCGGCGTTGTCGGCAATCCAGCCGGAGAGCAAGCTGTCGTACTGCCCCTTGGTGAGGCGCCCTTCGATCACCGGCCACTCCCGTTGCACGATCTTGAGCTTGATCCCGACCTTGGCCAGATCGCTGCGGATCAGCTGGGCGGTCTTGACCGCATCCGGGTTGTAGGGGCGGGCGTCCGGTTGCACCAGCACCTGCATCTCGAACCCTTTCTCCAGTCCCGCCTCCTTGAGCAGCTGGCGCGCCCGTTTCAGGTCGGGTTTGCGCTCGGGCAGGCTGGGGTTGTAACCCCATGAGAGGGTCGGCAACAGGCTGTTGGCGGGCAGGCCGGTATCGAAATAGACCGCCTGCAACAGGTTGTCGATATTGATGGCGCTGGCAATGGCCTGACGCACCTTGACGTTGTTGAACGGCGGCTTGCGGGTATTGAGGGCCAAAAAGGCGACGTTCATCCCCGACTGGACCGAGAGACTGAGCGCCGGATTTTGCTTGATCACCGAGAGCTGACTGGCGGAAGGGGTGCTCATAACGTCGCACTCGCCGGTCAGCAGCTTGGCCAGCCGTTTGGCGGATTTGGGGGTAATGTCGTAGACCAGCTGTTCAATCTTGGCATCACCGCCCCAGTAGCCGGGATGGCGCAGATAGCGAATGAACTCGTTGTGGCGATACTCCTTGAAGCTGAACGGTCCGGTTCCGATAGGGCGGCTATCGAGCAGGGCTGGGGTGCCCGCCTGCAACATCTGCTCGGCGTATTCGGCGGAGAGGATCACCGCATAGTCGCTGGCCAGAGTGGCGAGGAAGGAGGCGTTCGGCTGGTTCAGTTCGAACACTACCGTCTGCGGCCCCTTCTTGCTCACCCGCTTGATCAGCAGATCTTGCCCCAGGCTGTAGAAGTAGGGGTAATCGCCGCCGGAGACATTGTGGTAGGGGTGCTGCTCGTCAAGCTGGCGGGCATAGGTGAAGACCACGTCATCGGCATTGAAAGTGCGGGTGGGCTTGAACCAGGGGGTATGGTGAAACGTCACCCCCTTGCGCAGGGTCAGGGTATAGGTGAGGCCATCCTCGCTGACATGCCAGTTGGTGGCGAGCGCCGGCTCCAGCGCCAGGGTGTTGGGGTTCACCTCCAGCAGGCGGTCGTAGAGCGGACGGGCACTGGCATCCAGTGTCACCCCGGAGTTGGAAACATGGGGATTGAAGGAGAGGGGGGACCCCTCAGCACAATAGATGAGTCCGGTTTTGGAGGCCTCGGGTTGCTTCTGGCAGCCGGTGACCAGCACCAGCAGACCCAGCAGCAAGGGTGTGAGCATTCTCATTGTTGAACCATGTTCTTATAGGGGTTTTGTACGCACGTTTTGATACAAATGTGCCAGCGCGAAGGCTGGCGTGTTGCTGGAGTCGGCATCAACCGCGCTCCTTCACTCTTGTTCTGCATCGTTATCGCCATCCAGCAGCTGATATTTGCGTAGCATGCCACGGAACTGGTGATAGCTTAAGGCCAGCAGTTGAGCGGCTTTGCGCTGATTATACTGGGATTGCTGCATCGCTTGCTTGAGTAAATTAATCTCGTACTCCGCCACCGCCAGCTTGAGATCGAGCGGCAAGGCGAGGGGGGATGCAGATTGTACCTCGCTTCGGTCCTCTTGCGCAGGTTGCGTGACCTGTGGTCGCCAGGGGGAATCAAACGGGTTGAGCACCAGGGTCGAGAGCGGCAACTGGGGATTGCCCTGACGATAGATACTGCGCTCCACCACGTTCTTCAGCTCCCGTACGTTGCCCGGCCAGTGGTAATCCAGCAGCAGCTGGGTTGCCTTGCGCGAGAAACCGGCAAACAGCGGATAGCCCAGCTCCCGGGTCATGCTGTGGGCGAAGTGCTCCGCCAGCATCAGGATATCTTCCCGCCGCTCCCGCAAGGGGGGTAGGGTGATCACATCAAACGCGAGCCGATCGAGCAGATCGTGGCGAAACTGCCCCTTGTCGGCCAGCGCAGGGAGATCCTCGTTGGTGGCGCAGACCAGCCGCACATCCACCTTAAGGGGCTTGGCCCCACCCACCCGCTCGAACTCGCCATACTCGATGACCCGCAGCAACTTCTCCTGCACCCGGGCGCTGGTGGTGGCCAGCTCGTCGAGGAAGAGGGTGCCGCCATCGGCCCGCTCGAAGCGGCCCTGATGGCGTTTGGCCGCGCCAGTAAACGACCCCGCTTCGTGACCGAACAGCTCGGTCTCCAGCAGGCTCTCGCTCAGGGTGGCGCAGTTGATGGTGACAAAGCTTTGATCCCAGCGCGCCGAGAGATAATGTAGGCGGTGGGCGATCAGCTCCTTGCCCGTCCCCCGCTCACCGATGATCAGCACGGGTTTGCGCAGCGGGGCGAGCCGTGAGGCCTGCTCAATGATCTCGAGAAATGCGTTGGATTCCCCCAGCAGGCTTTCCGTGGCCGTGGTCATAGTGATCCCTGTCAGTTGTAAAAGCTGGTCAATCTTACCAAAAGTTGGTGATTTTAATCATCTCTTGCGCGAGGCATCTTGCAATCCGGCTATTCTGCCCCATATAAATCAACAAGTTAAATTTTGTTCCAGATTGGCACACAAGTTGCCATTGTCAATGGAGAAACAACGCCATGCCAATAACAGGAGTGCAATCATGAGTATTTTTTCCCGTCTGGCCGACATCATCAATTCCAACCTGACGGCCCTGCTCGACAAGGCAGAAGATCCCCAGAAGATGGTGCGCCTGATCATCCAGGAGATGGAGGACGAGCTGGTCAAGGAGCGTTCCAATCTGGCTCGCTTCCTCGCCAGCCAGAAAGAGATTGGTCGTCAGGTCGCCCGTCATCAGGAGCGGGTCGACGAGTGGCAAGCCAAGGCCGAGCTGGCCCTGACCAAGGGGCGTGAAGATCTGGCCCGCGCCGCCCTTATCGAGAAGAAGAAACAGACCGAGTTGTCAGAGACCCTCTACCGCGAGCAGCAGGCGGTCGATAGCGGCATCGAGAAGCTGGGTGAAGAGATCCGTCAGCTCGAAGCCAAGCTGGAAGATGCCCGCGCCCGTCAAAAGGCGATGGCCATTCGCACCGAAGCGGCCAGCAGCCGTCTCAATGTGCAGAGCCAGGTAGCCCGTGGCGAGAGCCAGGCGGTGGTGAGCAAGTTTGAGCGGATGGAGCGTCGCATCGACGAAATGGAAGCGCGCGCCGATCTGGGTCAGTCCGACAAGGCGCTGGCGCAACAGTTTGCCGAGCTGGAAGTGGACGATCAGATAAGTCGTGAGCTGGAAGCCATGCGCCAGAAGCTGGGCCAGGGCGACAGCAAAAGCGAAGGCAAACAGGGGGAGTAACAGATGGAAGATCTGCTGGGCGTATTGATGGTTCCCATGGTGGTCTTCATGGTGGTGGTAGCCCCCATCTGGCTGGTGCTGCACTATCGTGCCAAGGGGCGGATTGGCGCCGGTCTTGCTGATAGCGAGCGGGAACAGCTGCAAGGGCTGCTGGCTCGCACCGAGAAGATGCAGGAGCGAGTGGGCGCGCTGGAATCGATTCTGGATGCGGAAGTACCCGGTTGGAGGAACAAGGTATGAGGATTTGCAACATGGCATATCATCGTCGTGGCGGAAAGTCGGAGCGGGTCGGCATCGTATTTGAGTCAATTCTGGATGCGGAAGTACCCGGTTGGAGGAACAAGGTATGAGCAGTGTCAGTCGTGAAGGGCGTAACCTCTATCGCGATCCCCAGCGTGGCAAGATAGCCGGGATCTGTGCCGGTTTGGCTGAGTATTTCGGGGTGGAGACCTGGATCGTGCGGCTGCTCGCCATCAGTGGCCTTATCTTCGCCGGTTTCATTACCTTCACCGCCTATATCGCCGCCTGGTTCTTGCTCGACAAAAAGCCCGTCACCCTCTATTCGCAAGAGGATGCCGACTTTGCCGAGGTGCGGATGAAAGCGCGCAGCTGGCAGGCGGGGATCACCCCTCATCAGGCGCTGGGCCGCATCGCGCAGGAACTTGACGCGCTGGAGCCCAGAGTTCAGCGGATCGAGAAGCTGGTGACCTCCAGGGAGTTCACCCTGCAGCGGGAGTTTCGCAAGCTGTAGTTCTTGCTGAAGCCCCCATGTCGATGGCGGCGCCTCCCGTGATGCGCCACCATCGACACCAGCTATCCAGATGCAACCACCAAGGGAGAACGGGTCAAGCCTTGATACTCAATAAACTGGAACAGAAGTTGACTCGCCTGCAACACAAGGCGAACGACGTGGTGAACCGGGTGCGGGATCGCCATATTCGGCTGGCGGTGACCGGCCTCTCTCGCAGCGGTAAAACCGCCTTTATCACGGCGCTGGTCAACCAGCTGGAACACGCGGCCATCGACGGCCGTTTGCCGTTGTGGGATGCCCTGCGTCAGGGGCGCATCCTCGGTGCCCGCCGGGTGCCGCAGCTCAATGCCCACATCCCCACCTTTGCCTACGAGCGTGGCCTCGACTCCCTGTTTGGCGATCCACCTGCCTGGCCCGAGCCCACCCGGGGCGTGGCCGAGGTGCGTCTCGAAATCCGCTATCGCACCCGTCACCCCCTGCGCAAGCATCTGGGGGAGGTCTCCACCCTCTACGTGGATCTGGTGGACTACCCCGGGGAGTGGCTGCTCGACTTGCCGCTCCTTGAGATGAGCTACGAGCAGTGGAGCGAACAGGTGCGCGAGCAGCTTCGTCGCCCAGAGCTGCAGGCACTTGCCGCCAGCTGGCTGACACCCGGGTGGCAGGTCGATCAGCGCTTCGAAGAGCGGCCGGTGGCTGAGCTGGCCGAGCGCTACACCGCCTATCTGCATGCCTGCAAACAGGAGCTGGGATTGCACCTCATTCAACCCGGCCGTTTCGTGTTGCCGGGGGAGTATGCCGGTGCCCCCATGCTGCAATTTGTCCCCTGGGTGTGGGAGATGCCTGTCGGCGAGCCCGCCGATGGCACTCTTTACGCCACTTTCAAGCAGCGCTTCGAGCAGTACAAACAGCATCTGGTGCAGGGTTTTTATGAGCAGCACTTTGCCGGTTTTGATCGCCAGATCGTGCTGGTGGATTGCCTGCAGCCCCTCAACGCCGGGGCGGCCAGCTTTGGCGACATGCAGCAGGCCATCGCCCGCATCATGGAGAGCTTTGCCTACGGCAAGAGCAACTGGTGGCGGCGACTCTTCTCGCCCCGTATCGACAAGCTGCTGTTTGTGGCGAGCAAGGCCGATCACGTCACCCCTGAACAACATGCGCCCATGGTCTCACTGCTGCAGCATCTGGTACGCAGCGGTCGCGGTCAGGCCCGTTTTGAGGGGATCACCACCGAGTGTCTGGCGCTCGCCGCCATCAAGGCGACGGAAGTTGGCAAGGGGGTGGCCAATGGCCGCGAGTTCCCCGCCATCCGTGGCACCAGCCTGAGCGGTGAGCCGCTGCTGCTGTTCCCCGGGGAGGTGCCGCCCCATATTCCGCCTGCGCAGTGGTGGAACAGTCAAGGCTTTGATTTTCAGGCGTTTCGCCCCATGCCCATGAGCCCCCATCAGGCGCTGCCCCATATCCGGCTCGATGCGGCGCTGGAGTTTCTGCTCGGGGATCACCTCGAATAACGGTGTGCGGTCTTGGCACCTGAGCCGAAGGCTGCGCACAGGAGAACAATGCGATGAACGATCAGATAAAAGAGCGGCCACCGCTGCAGGGCAAGGTGATCCTTGAGCCAGCCTTGACGGTGGCCAGTGACGAGCGACCGCCCGCACCGGCCCAGCGGCTGGAGGAGGCGAGTTTCGAGCGCCTCGACGAGCTGGACGAGTTCACCGAGGTGGAGAGCGCCCTCGTCATCAAGCCGCGCCGCCGTCATCGGCTCTTGGCCTGGGGGCTGGGGGCGGTCGGTCTGCTCTCGTTGGGCCAATATGGCGCCTTCCTTTACGATCAATTCCTCACCACCCCGCTCTGGGGCAGCGCCTGGCTGGCGGCCTCGGCGCTGGTGGCGGCGGGGACCGCCAGCGTGGTGGGACGCGAGTGGCTGCGGCTGCGCACCCTCAAGCGGCGTCAGGATGTGCGCTCGCGAGCAGAAGATCTGCTTGCTCATCAGGGAGTCGGGCAGGGGCAGGCCTTTTGCGAAGGGTTGGCGGTCAAAAGTGGCGACAAGGGGCGCGAGGGGTATCAAACCTGGCTGGCCCAGCTCGACGAGAGCCACAGCGATCGGGAGGTGCTGACCCTCTATAGCCAGCTGGTGCTCGGCGAGCGCGACAAACTGGCGCAGGCGCGGGTGGCCAAATGGTCGGGGGAGGCCGCGGTGCTGGTGGCCCTGAGCCCGCTCGCCACCGTCGACATGATGCTGATGTTGTGGCGCAACCTGCGGATGATCGAAGATATCGCCGATGTCTACGCCATCGAACTTGGCTACTGGAGCCGCATACGCCTCATCCGTCAGGTGTTTCGCAACATGCTCTACGCCGGTGCCACCGAGCTGGTGACCGAGGTGGGGATGGACTTGCTGGGCGCCGAGTTTGCCGCCAAGCTCTCTGCCCGCGCGGCGCAAGGGGTGGGGGCCGGGCTGCTCACCGCTCGCCTTGGCCTGCGTACTATAGAGGCGTGCCGCCCGCTGCCCTGGTGTGCGGACGAGAAACCCAAACTCGGCGAGCTGCGCAAGCGGCTGATCGGCCAGCTGGCGGGGTACCTCAACAAATCCTGATAGCCCTGTCTGCACCTTGCTGCGATGATCCATGCCCCTGTCGTGCTCGCCAAGCCACAGGGGTATGGTTTTAATCGGCAGATCATTGAGTTGGCAGCAGTGTCCGGTTTTGGCGAGGAGCCCGTTTACGGTTAAGCTGGCAGCCAATCTTACCAATCACACCAATAGTACCAATCGGCAAGGATGCCCGATGAACTTTACCTTTCGCCAGATCCGTTATTTTGTGGCCGTGGCCGACAGCTTTTCAGTGAGTCGCGCCGCCGCCGAGCTTCATATCTCCCAGTCGGCGGTCACCAGCGCCATTCGCGAGCTGGAGACCGAGCTGGGCGCCCCGCTATTCGAGCGCAATCCGCGCGGCGTCACCCTCACCACTCAGGGCCACCAGTTTTTGCTCCACGCCCGCCGTATTCTCGGCGCCATGACCGAGGCGAGCCACTCCCTCAAAGCAGTAGCCCAGCAGGATCAGGGGCGACTCACCATCGGCGTGACCACCTTGGTGGCGGGTTACTACCTTTCAGAGGCGCTCGGCCGTTTTCGCCGCGCCTTTCCGGCGGTACAGATCGAGGTGAAGGAGGATGAACAGCCCTTCCTTGAGCACCAGATCGTCAACGGCGAGGTGGATGTGGGGATCCTGATGACCAACCGCACCATCCGGCAAGAGGCGTTTGATACCGAATTGCTGACCCGTTCGCCGCTGCGGCTCTGGCTGGCCGCCAACCACCCGTTCTGTGCCGAGTCGACCCTCTCGCTCACCGCGCTGGGGGAGGAGTCGATGATCTCGCTGACCGCCGATCAGCTCGATCAGATCATCGGTGGCGGCCTGCGCCGCTACGGCATCTCCCCCCGTATCGTACTGCGCACCGCATCGGTGGAGGCGGTGCGCAGTCTGGTGGCGAGCCAGCTCGGGGTCGCCCTGTTGCCCGATTTTGCCTATCGCCCCTGGTCGCTGGAGCAGGAGCGGGTCGAGGCGCGCCCCATCAAGGAGCCCATTCCCGCCATCGATATCGGTCTGGTGTGGCGCCGTGGTTCTCGGCTGGATTGGACGGCGCGGGAATTTATCGATATCGCACGGGATCAGAGCCGATTGAGAGCTCGTCAGGCGCTCCCTCGCTAGCCATCTCTTGCGGGGTAGCCACCCAAAATCAGATTCATCTGCACTCGATATCGATTTAGCTGATACCTGAGCCACCAAAAATTGAAATATTCATCGTATTGCCACTCCCCTAAGCTCATTGCTGGTTAACAGGATGTTAACGCCCATGGTGGCGTTCCTTCACCTGATGCAAGTCAACACAATGCAAGGAGTGCATGATGAAATTGACCCCTCTGATGCTGGCTCTTGTGCCGGCGCTGCTGGCAGGCCAGACCCAGGCTGCCCCGACCGAGCTCGGCAAGGGTGAAGGCCAGCTCAATATCGTGGCCTGGGCTGGCTACGTTGAGCGTGGCGAGACCGACAAGAACTACGACTGGGTGACCGGATTCGAGAAAGAGACCGGCTGCAAGGTGAGCGTCAAGACGGCGGCCACCTCGGACGAGATGGTGGCGTTGATGAACGAGGGGGGCTTCGATCTGGTGACCGCCTCCGGCGATGCCAGTCTGCGTCTGATTGCCGGTGGCAAGGTGCAGGCGCTCAATCTGGCACTCATCCCGAGCTACAGCAAGATTGATCCCCGGCTGCAAAATGCCCCCTGGC
The DNA here is from genome assembly GCF_963870295.1 of Aeromonas sp. ANP5. NCBI lineage: Bacteria > Pseudomonadati > Pseudomonadota > Gammaproteobacteria > Aeromonadales > Aeromonadaceae > Aeromonas > Aeromonas sp. ANP5. The sequence goes on from NZ_CAWMRY010000023.1 coordinate 25,910, forward strand.
ACACTGTGGATGGCAAGCACTACGGCGTGCCCTACCAGTGGGGCGGCAATATCCTGATGTACAACACCAAGGTGTTCCCCAAGGCACCGGACTCCTGGAACGTGGTGTTCGAGGAGCAGACCCTGGCGGATGGCAAGTCCAACAAGGGGCGGGTGCAGGCCTTTGACGGCCCGATCCACATCGCCGATGCCGCCCTCTATCTGATGACCCATCAGCCCGCCCTGGGCATCAAGGATCCTTACGAGCTGAACGAGGATCAGTACAAGGCCTCCCTCGATCTGCTGCGCAAGCAGCGCCAGCTGGTGGGACGCTACTGGCATGATGCCTTCGTCCAGATCGATGACTTCAAGAACGAAGGGGTGGTTGCGTCAGGCTCCTGGCCGTTCCAGGCCAATGCCCTGATCGCCGACAAGCAGCCCATCGCCACCACTGTGCCGAAAGAGGGAGTGACCGGTTGGGCCGATACCAGCATGGTGCACAGCGATGCCAAGAACCTCACCTGCGCTTACAAGTGGCTGGAACACTCCCTGAGCAACAAGCTGCAGGGGGATCTCGCCGCCTGGTTTGGCTCGGTGCCTGTGGTGCCTGCCGCCTGTGAGGGCAATGCCCTGCTGGGCCCGACCGGGTGCAAAACCAACGGTCTCGACAACTTCGATCGGGTTCGCTTCTGGCGCACTCCGGTCTCCCAGTGCAAGAGCCAGGGAACTTGCGTGCCCTATTACCGCTGGGTTTCCGACTATATCGCCATTCTGGGCGGCCGCTAAGGTGGGGTGAGCAAGGTGGTCGGAACCGCTGCCACCTTGCCAACGGCAGGGGAGCTGCGCCTCCTCTGCACGACTGCCGAGAGCGGATAATCAAGCGGGCCAGACAGGAGTCCGGCCAATCCCAGTACAGACAAGGACGCCCCATGAACGCCGTACAATTTGACCGGGTCAGTCGCCACTATGGCGAGGTGAAGGCGGTCGACGACATCTCTTTCCAGATCCCCTCCGGGGAATTCTTTACCCTGCTGGGGCCGAGCGGTTCCGGCAAGACCACCTGCCTGCGGATGATCGCGGGCTTTGAGTACCCGAGCGACGGGGAGATCCGCCTGTTTGGCGAACCCTGCTCCACCGTGCCCCCCTACGATCGCAACCTCAATACCGTGTTTCAGGACTACGCCCTGTTTCCCAACATGGATGTGCGCGACAACATCGGCTATGGCCTGATGCTCAAGGGGGTCGCCAAGGCACAGCGTTACCGCAAGGTGGACGAGATGCTGGAGCTGGTGCGACTGCCTGGGGTCGGCAAGCGCCGCCCAAGCCAGCTCTCCGGCGGCCAGCGCCAGCGCATCGCCATCGCCCGGGCGCTTATCAACCAGCCACGCATCCTGCTGCTGGACGAGCCGCTGGGGGCCCTCGATCTCAAGTTGCGCGAGCAGATGCAGCTTGAGCTCAAGGCGTTGCAACGCCAGTTGGGCATCACCTTTATCTTCGTCACCCACGATCAGCAGGAGGCGCTCTCAATGAGCGACCGGATCTGCATCTTCAGTCAGGGCAAGATCGAGCAGATTGCCGCCCCCGATACCATCTACGACGCTCCGGCGACGCCGTTTGTGGCCCGCTTCGTTGGCACCGTCAATCTGTTCGAAGGGGAGCAGGCCAGACGGCTGTGCGGCGACGGCAGCCAGATGATGGTGCGCCCGGAGCGGATCCGGCTCGCTGAGGCGGGTGCGCCGGGCTGGTCGGGAGAGATCCGCGAGGTGGAGTATCTGGGTCCCTTCGTCCGTTATCGGGTTGATCTCGGGGAGCAGCTCGAGATCATCGTCAACCACCCCAATGAGGGGCAGGCCCGTCTGGCCCGTGGCAGCAGGGTCAGCCTCAGCTGGCCGGAGCAGGCCATCCATCGCCTGAGCGGCGCCCATCAGGGGGCGCAGCCATGAGTGCCCCTCACAGTGCGAGTCTTGCCATGAACCATCAGCCCGAACCTGCCCGTTTCAGGCCGCTGCGGCGCCTCTCGACCCTGCTCTATGGTCGGCCCGGCCTGCTGCTGGCGATCCTGCTGGGGCCGCCGCTGCTGTGGCTCGGCATCATCTATGTCGGCTCCTTGCTGATGTTGCTCTCCAACTCCCTGTTCGGGCTGGACGAGTTCAGCGGTCAGGTGCGCCACGAGCTGGGGCTGCAAAACTTCGTCGCCCTGCTGCGACCGGAGAATCTGGATGTGATCGGCCGCACCGTCGGCATGTCGCTGCTGGTGACCCTGGCCTGCGCCCTGCTCGGTTTTCCGGTTGCCTACTACATGGCACGCTACACCAGTGGCAAGACCCGGGCGCTGTTCTATGTGGGGATCATGCTGCCGCTCTGGTCCAGCTATCTGGTGCGGGTCTACGCCTGGAAGCTGATCTTGGCCAAGGAGGGGGTAGTGAGCTGGCTGGCGGACAGCATGGGGTTGGAGTGGCTGCTCGATGCCATCCTCTCCTTGCCGGTGATAGGTGGCCCGTCGCTCTCCTTCTCGCGGCTCGGCACCTTTATCGTGTTCGTCTATGTCTGGCTGCCCTTCATGATCCTGCCCATTCAGGCGGCGGTGGAGCGTATACCGCGATCCCTCTTGGAGGCGAGCAGCGATCTGGGGGCGACACCCGCCCAGACCTTTCGCAACCTGATCCTGCCGCTGGCGTTGCCCGGTGTGGTGGCGGGCTCCATCTTCACCTTCTCGCTGACCCTCGGTGATTACATCATCCCCGGCATCATTGGCAACTCGACCATGTATATCGGTCAGGTGGTCTACATGCAGCAGGGGACGGCGGGCAACTTGCCCTTTGCCGCCGCCTTCTCGCTGGTGCCGATCCTTATCATCGCCATCTATCTGGCGATTGCGAAACGACTGGGGGCTTTTGATGCGCTTTGACCATCTCGCTCTGAACCGGCAGCAAGGAGGCCGTCATGTCAGCTAGCTCAATGAGCCGTCAGGGAGAGCGCCCTTCGGGCCTGCTCAAGTACGCCGCCATCGGCGGGCTCTTGTTCCTGCACTTTCCCATTCTGTTTATCTTCCTCTACGCCTTCACCAGCGAGAGCAAGAGTTACCAGTTTCCGCCCCCCGGACTCACTCTCAAATGGTTCGAGGTAACCCTCAATCGCCCCGATGTGTGGCGTGCCATCCAGCTGTCACTGGAGGTCGCAGGGCTGGCGACACTGGCGGCCATGATCCTCGGCACCTTGGCAGCAGGGGCCATTGCCCGCAGCCGCTTCTTCGGTCAGGAGGTGGTGTCGCTCTTGCTGGTGCTGCCCATCGCGCTGCCCGGTATCGTCACCGGTATCGCGCTGCGCTCGGCCTACGGCCTGATGGAGATCCCGTTCAGCTTCTGGACCATCGTTATCGGCCACGCAACCTTCTGTGTGGTGGTGGTCTACAACAATGCGCTGGCCCGTTTTCGCCGCACCAACCAGAGCCTCATCGAGGCGTCGATGGATCTCGGGGCCGACGGCTTCCAGACCCTGCGCTACGTGATCCTGCCCAATCTGGCCACGGCGCTGCTGGCGGGGGGCATGCTGGCCTTTGCCCTGAGCTTTGACGAAGTGATTGTCACTACCTTCACGGCGGGCCAGCAGACCACGCTGCCCATCTGGATGTATCAGGAGCTGATCCGTCCCCGAGACAGGCCGGTCACCAACGTGGTGGCCCTCATCATAGTGGCCTTCACCACTATCCCTATTTTGCTTGCCTACTACCTCACTCGCGACACCCATGATGTCGCTGGCAGTGGCAAATGATGACTCAACGCGTGCGCAAGGATGCAACCATGAAACTCTCTACCCAACTCTTGATTGATGGCCAGTTTGTGACCGGCGATGGGCAGGCCGAACCCATTCTCAACCCGGCCAACGGCGAGCAGATCGCCGCCGTGCCCGAAGCCTCGTTCGAACAGGTGAACCGGGCGGTGAACGGTGCCCAGCGCGCCTTCGCCCAGTGGAGCCGCACCACCCCGGCCCAGCGCAGCAACATGCTGCTGCGTCTGGCGGATCTCGTCGAGCGCCACGCCGAGGAGTTTGCGGCGCTGGAATCCCTCAACTGCGGCAAACCCTATCTGGCAGTGCTCAACGACGAGCTGCCCGCGGTGGTGGACTGCTTCCGCTTCTTTGCCGGGGCGGCCCGCTGCCTGCAAGGGCCGCTGGCGGGGGAGTATCTCGAGGGGCACACCAGCATGATCCGCCGCGACCCCATAGGTGTTGTGGGCAGTATCGCCCCCTGGAACTACCCGCTGATGATGGCGGCCTGGAAGATGGCGCCGGTGCTGGCGGCGGGCAATACGGTGGTGCTCAAACCCTCCGAACAGACCCCGCTCACCGCGCTGCGTTTGGCGGAGCTGGCCAGCGAGATCTTTCCCCGCGGCGTTATCAACGTCATCTGCGGGCGGGGCGAGAGTGTGGGGGCGCCGCTGGTGGAGCACCCGCTGGTGCGGATGGTATCGCTCACCGGCGATATCGCCACCGGCCAGAAGATCCTGCAGAGTGCCGCCCGCACCATGAAGCGCACCCACCTTGAGCTGGGGGGCAAGGCGCCGGTGATCATCTTCGACGATGCGGATCTGGAGGCCGTAGTGGCGGGTATTCGTACTTTCGGTTTCTACAATGCAGGGCAAGATTGCACCGCCGCCTGCCGTATCTATGCCCAGGGCAAGATCTACGACAAGTTCGTTGCCGCCATGACCGATGCGGTGGCCTCCATCAAGGTGGGCAGCCAGTACGAGGAGGGGGTCGAGATGGGGCCGCTTATTTCGGACAGACAGCGCAACCGGGTCGCCAGCTTTGTCGAGCGCGCCCAGAGCAGCGGTCATGTGGAGGTGACGGCGGGGGGCAAGATCCGTCCCGGCAACGGCTTCTTCTTCGAGCCGACCCTGATTGTCGGGGCTCGGCAGGAGGATGAGATCGTGCGGCGCGAGGTATTTGGCCCCGTGGTGTCGGTGACCCGTTTCAACGATGCCGAGCAGGTGGTGCAGTGGGCCAACGACTCGGACTATGGCCTCGCCTCGTCGGTCTGGACCAAGGATCTGAGCCTCGCCAGCAAGGTGGCCAGCCACCTGCAATATGGCTGCACCTGGATCAACACCCACTTCATGCTCACCTCCGAGATGCCCCACGGCGGCATGAAGATGTCGGGCTACGGCAAGGATCTCTCCCTCTATGCGCTGGAGGATTACACGGTGCCGCGCCATATCATGGTCAAGCTGTAGTGGGGATTGGTTAGCGGGTTGTCACAATTTATTTACAACTGTTTCAGGCAGCCGACTCATGGGTCAGCTGCTTTTTTTGTTGCCATTTCGTTACAGTGAAATCGTGATGAAACGGCAAGGCGCCTTGATGTGGCGCCAGAGGATGGAACCGCTATGGCAACCTTTTACACCGCCCACCAGCCGGATGCTGACGGGGTGATCCACTACAGCAACGAAGAGCACGGCACCTGGAAGATCCTGATCGAACGTCAGTTCGCCGCTCTCGATGGCAAGGGGTGTGACGAGTATCTGGCCGGTCTCGACAGACTGGGGCTGCCCCGTGATCGCATCCCCCAGCTGGCCGAGATCAACTCCGTCTTGCAGCCTGCGACCGGCTGGTCGGTGGCGGTGGTGCCTGCGCTTATCTCGTTCGATCGCTTCTTCGCCCTGCTGGCCAATCGCCAGTTTCCGGTGGCCACCTTTATCCGGCGCCGGGACGAGCTCGACTACCTGCAAGAGCCGGATATCTTTCACGAGATCTTCGGCCACTGCGCCATGTTGACTAATCCGGCCTTTGCCCACTTCACCCACCTCTACGGTCAGTTGGGGCAGCAGGCGAGCAAGGAGCAGCGAGTTTTTCTGGCGCGGCTCTACTGGTTCACCGTGGAGTTTGGCCTCTTGGCAACGCCTGACGGGCTGCGTATCTACGGCGGCGGCATTCTCTCCTCCATCGGCGAGACCGCCTATGCCCTCTCCGGCCAGCCGCTGCTGCAACCCTTCGATCTACTGACTGTGCTGCGCACCCCGTATCGCATCGACATCATGCAGCCCACCTATTTTGTGCTGCCGAGTCTCGATCATCTCTACCAGCTGACCGGGGATGAGATCATGGCTGCTCTGGCCGAGGCCAGTCGGCTTGGCCTCTATCCGCCGCGCTTTGAGGTTCCCGCTGGCAAACAGGCGAGCTGACCAAAAGCAAACAACCCTATTTCATTTTCATTAATTCAAGCAGGAGTAACCCATGTCCGAACTGGCCAGCCAGCAGTGTGAAGCGTGTCGCGCCGATGCCCCCAAGGTGAGCGATGAGGAGCTGCGCGAGCTGATGCAGCTTATTCCCGACTGGCAGCCGCTGGTGGAGGAGGGGGCGCTGCAACTGCGGCGGGAATTTAGGTTTCGCAACTTCAAGGAGGCGCTGGCCTTTACCAACCGCCTGGGCGAGCTGGCAGAAGCGGAGTTCCATCATCCGGCCATCCTGACCGAGTGGGGCAAGGTGACCGTCAGCTGGTGGACGCACAAGATCGGCGGATTACACCGCAACGACTTCATCATGGCGGCGCGCACCGATCAGTTGCTCCGGTAATCGCACCCCACACCAGCGTCATCGGTTGACCCGGGCCTGCCTGCGAAAGCGGGGCAGGCCCGCATTTTTATGGGCTGGCGCTCGCACTGGGGGGATCGAGACTGTATTATCCGCTCATTCATAGAGTTAGCTAGGAAGTGTGTCCCGAATGCGTCTTGAAGTCAGCTGTGAAGACCGCCTGGGCCTGACCCGGGAACTGCTCGACCGCCTGGTGGAGCACAATATCGATCTGCGCGGCATCGAAATCGATACCTCAGGCATCATCTATCTCAACTTTCCCGAGCTGGAGTTCAGTGATTTTCAGCACCTGATGCCGGAGATCCGCCGCATTCCCGGCGTCTACGACGTCAAGACCATCCCCTACATGCCTTCCGAGCGAGAGCATCACGAGATCGAGGCGTTGCTCAAGGCGCTGCCGGATCTGGTCTTCTCCCTCGACAGCAAGGGCAAGGTGACCCAGGCCAACCAGTCTGCCCTCACCACCCTCGGCTTGCCGGTGGAGGAGGTACGCGGCGTGGCGCTCGGTTCGCTGGTCAAGGGTTTCTCCTTCACCCGCTGGCTGGAGGCGAGCGAGATCAAGCCGCAGACCTGCAAGCTCAGTTTCAATGGCGAAGAGTATCTGGCAGATCTGATGCCGCTGTTCGTGGCAGAAGCCCGCGGCAAGCAGGCGCTGGCCGGGGCCGTGGTGGTGCTCAAATCTGCCCGTCGGGTCGGCCTGCACTTCAGCGCGCTTCATGCGGTGGAAGTGGGGGGCTTCGAGCATCTGCAGGCCGAGAGCCCCAAGATGAAAGAGGTGCTGTCGCAAGCGCGCAAACTGGCGATGCAGGATGCGCCGCTGCTGATTGTCGGCGAGACCGGTACCGGCAAGGAGCTGCTGGCCCGTGCCTGTCACGGGGCCAGCCTGCGCTCCAGCCACCCCTTTATGGCCCTCAACTGCGCCGCCATGCCCGATAACGTGGCCGAGAGCGAGCTGTTTGGTTATGCCCCCGGTGCCTTTGGCAACAACACCGAGGGTAAGCGCGGCGTGCTGGAGCTGGCGAGCGGCGGCACCCTGATGCTGGACGAGATCGGCGACATGTCTCCCCATCTGCAGACCAAGTTTTTGCGGGTGTTGCAGGATGGGGTATTCCGCCGGGTCGGTGACGAGCAGGAGGTGAAGGTCAACGTGCGCTTTATCTGCACCACCCAGAAGCAGTTGCTGGATCTGGTGCACGAAGGAACCTTCCGCGAGGATCTCTACTATCGCCTCAACGTGCTCAGTCTGGCGCTGCCCCCCCTGCGCGAGCGCAAGGCGGACATCATGGTGCTGGCCCAGCAGTTTGTCTCCCGCTTTGCCAGCGAGTTGCAGCGACCCCGTCCGCGCTTTACCCGCAACATGGCCGACTACCTGACCGCCTACCGCTGGCCGGGCAACGTGCGTCAGCTGCGCAACTGTCTCTACCGTGCCATGACCCTGCTGGAAGGGGATGAACTGGGGCCCGAGCAGATCGACCTGCCGGTGGCGGCCGATACCATGCCGCTGATCGACGAGTGGTTTGAGGGGAATCTCGACGATGCGGTGAAGCGCTTCGAGAGCCAGCTGCTGGCTCGGCTCTATCCCGCCTTCCCGTCAACGCGCCAGCTTGCCAAACGCCTGGGCGTGTCGCATACCGCCATCGCCAACAAGCTGCGAGAATACGGCATCAGCAAGAAGTGATTTCCGTCTTGTTGCCTGCCACCAGAGAGCCCGTTACCAGACGGGCTCTCCGTTTTCTTTACACGAACTCTGTAGTTGATGGCGGGGTGAGACTTGTCAGGCCAGTGTCAGCCAACTTACTATCTGGGTTCATGTATCCGAACCGCAATGCCATAGCAGCGGTATTGTCAAGGCGACTACCTCCCGATCATGCTGTTACTCTTTTCCCCTCGTTTAACTGCCCGTCTGGCGCTCCTGTTGGTTGCGTTTAGCCTGCTGTTGCCCCGCGCGCTGGCGGAAACGGCCGCAGAGAGCCGGGCGACGGCGGTCAGGGAGCTGGTGCTCGATATCATGAGTTATACCCGCTGGCCCACCGAGCCTGCGGTGCTGCGCATGTGTGTGGCGGCGCCGACCGAATATGCCGGCGCTCTCTTTACCATCGATCGTCAGGCCAATGGGCGTACCGTGCAGGTCCATCGTTACGAGGCGAGCGATCCTGCCATCAGCGATCACTGCGATGTGCTCTATCTGGGAGTGCTCGACGAGCCGACCCGAATTGCGCTGTTTGCCCGCCTGCAGGGACACCCAGTGCTCAGCATCAGCGAATACAACCACGACTGCTCCACCAGCTCGGTGTTCTGCCTGCAGACCTCGCCGGACAGCGTGCGGGTGCGGTTTAAAGTGAACCTCGATGCTCTGGCCCTGAGCGGCGTGCGGGTGCATCCCGCCGTGCTCAAGCTGGCCCATGCCGACAAGGGGGTTCCATGAGACGACAGGTGAGCGCGGCTCCCCGCCGTCTGACCCTGCGTCAGAGCCTGGGGCGAACCCATCTGGTGGCCGCCATCACAGCCGTCAGCGTGGCGGGACTCTTTTTTACACTGGTGGCCCTGCTGGTAGTGCGTTTTTACGCCGACCACAATCTGGAGCTGGTAGCCCGCGCTATCAGCTACAGCGCCGAGGCGGCGGTGGTGTTCCACGATGAGGAGGCGGCGAGCGAGGCGCTTAGCGGCATCGTTGCCAAGGAAGAGGTGGCCGAAGCCACTATCGTGCTGACCAATGGTCAGCTGCTTGCCAGTTGGGAGCGCCCCAGAAGCAACCCGCTGGTGACGCTCGAAGACTATCTGGCCCAACTGCTGATGCCGGGGCCTGTCAAGCTCCCCATGCTGCGGGGGGGTGAGCAGATCGCCACCATCGAGCTGCGTGGCCACGGTGAATACCTGCTGCTGTTTTTGCTCTCGGCGCTGCTGGCGATGGTGGTTTGCCTGATGCTGAGCGCCATGGTGGCTCTCTATGTGGCTGACCGGATGCAGGTCTTCATCACCGCGCCGCTGCGCAAACTGGCACTTGTCGCCCACTCGGTACGCCGACAGCGCACCCTGGGGATGCGGGCGCCACCGGCCGATATCGTTGAGATTAACGAGCTGGGGGATGACTTCAACTCCCTGCTGGACGAGCTGCAAGCCTGGCAGGCCCAGCAGGCCCGCGAAAATGCCAGCCTGCTCCATCAGGCGACCCACGATGCCCTCACCGGACTGCCCAATCGCGCCCTGTTTGAAGCGCGGCTCGCGCAGGCCATCTCCCTCGGCGAGCAAGAGGGATTTGCGCTGCTCTATCTCGACTGTGATCGTTTCAAGCAAATTAATGACACGCTGGGGCACAACGCCGGTGACGATGTGCTGATCGCGCTCTCAAGACGGGTACAACATCAGCTGCGTCCGGATGATCTGGTTTTTCGCCTCGGTGGTGACGAGTTTGCGGTGCTGGTTGGCCCACTCCAGCGACAGCATGAGGTGGAAGAGGTGATTGGCCGCATCCAGCAGGCGATGAGTGAACCGGTGGCGCTGCGTGACGGTCGTCAGCTGGTGGCCGAGGTGAGTGTCGGCTTCGCCGTCTATCAGGCGGGCATGAGCGCCAGCGTGCTGTGTGATCAGGCCGATGCAGCCATGTATCTGGCGAAACGGGCGCGCCGCAGCGAACAGCAAACCATCGCCTGACTGGCAAGAATAACAACATAAACAAGGAGCAAACCATGAAGATCACCCACCTGTTGAAAGTGACCCTGCTGGGGTTGATGTTGTCGCTGCTGGCCGGTTGCCAGAGCGCGCCCAAAGGGTTGACCTCGGAGCAGATCGCCGTGCTCAAGGAGCAGGGCTTTTATCTGACCGATGAGGGGTGGACGCTGGATCTGGCCAACCGGGTGCTGTTTGCCAACAACGTGGGGGCGCTCAATCCCCAGACTCGCCAATCCGTTGAAAAACTGGGTAAAACACTGCTTGGCGTAGGGTTGGACAAGGCGCGGGTGGATGGCCACACCGATAATACCGGCGAGAGCAGCTACAACCAGCAGCTCTCCCTGAAGCGGGCCCAGTCGGTAGCCGATGTGCTGGTCTCGGTCGGCATGAAGCCAGCCAATCTGGAGATCCATGGCCGTGGCGAGACCATGCCGCTGGCGGATAACAAGACCAGAGAGGGCCGGGCCGCCAACCGCCGGGTTGCCATCGTCATCAGCGATCAATAACCCTTCTCATCATTTCATTACCCATAAAAAAGAGCGCCCGATCGGCGCTCTTTTTGATCGCGACAGCTGGGGTCGCGAGGGCATGTGGGGGCAGGGTTACTGCGCGCTATTTTGCCCGTTATTGTCGTGATGACTGCGCAGGCGGATGTTGATCATCTCCACCACCAGCGAGAAGGCCATGGCGAAGTAGATGTAGCCCTTCGGAATATGCAGGTCCATCCCCTCGGCCATCAGGGCGAAGCCCACCAGGGTGAGGAAGGAGAGGGCCAGCATCTTGATGGTGGGGTGGTTATCGACGAAATCACCGATGGATTTGGCGGCAAACATCATGATGAAGACGGCGATCATGATGGCCAGCACCATCACCGGCACGTGATCGGCCATGCCGACCGCGGTGATCACCGAGTCGAGGCTGAACACGATATCGAGGATGGCGATCTGGATCAGGGTGCTGATAAAGCCCGAGGCCGCTTTGCTGACGCTCTCCGGCTCGGCCGCCCCTTCCAGGGTGACGTGGATCTCGTGGGCACTCTTGCCGATGAGGAACAGGCCCCCCAGCAGCAGGATCAGATCACGGCCGGAGATGGCTTCACCCAGCACGGTGAAGAGCGGATCGGTGAGGCGCATCACCCAGGCCAGCGAGAGCAGCAGCAGGATCCGGGTACCCATGGCGAGCCCCAGACCCAGAATACGCGCTTTTTGACGCTGCGCCTCCGGCAGGCGACCTACCAGGATGGAGATAAAGATGATGTTGTCGATGCCCAGCACGATCTCGAGCAGGGTAAGGGTGGCGAGTGCGACCCAGGCAGAGGGATCAAGAACCCATTCCAGCATGATTGAACCTTGGTTGAAAATTGGTTGGAAAATTGAAGCAGCGCATTCTAGCAGGGGCGCCACTGCTTGTCCCAGAGGGGGGAAAAGATAAAAATGGTGGCCATCGCAAGGGAGGCAGGCATGTTTCGATTAGGGTTCATCATTAATCCGGTCGCCGGGATTGGCGGCGCAGTGGGGCTCAAGGGCAGTGACGGTGTGGTTGCCGAGGCGCTGGCCCGTGGCGCTGTGCCCAAAGCGCAGGAGCGGGCGCGGCAAGCTCTGTTGCCACTGTGCGAGCTGAATGTCCCGTTCGAACTGCTGACGGTGGCGGGAGAGATGGGGGAGACGGTAGCCCGATCTCTGGGACTACCCTGTCGGGTCATCTATCAACCGGTCGGGGAGAGCACCTCGGCTGACGATACCCGCCACGCTGCAGAGCTGATGTGCGAAGCCGGGGTCGATCTGCTGCTGTTTGCCGGTGGCGATGGCACGGCGCGGGATATCTGCGCCGCGGTGGGGGAGTCCTGCCATGTGCTTGGCATTCCGGCGGGGTGCAAGATCCACTCCGGCGTCTACGGGGTGACGCCTGCCGCCAGCGGGCGGGTGGTGGCGCGGATGATTGCAGGGGAACTGCTCAGCCTGATCGATGCCGAGGTGCGCGACATCGACGAGGAGGCGTTTCGCGCGGGCAAGGTGCGGGCCCGCCACTACGGCCAGCTGAAGGTGCCCGGTGATCTGCGTTATGTGCAGGCGGTCAAGCAGGGGGGCAAGGAGTCCGAAGAGCTGGTGCTGGCGGATCTCGCCGCCGGTGTGGTGGAGCAGATGGAGCCCGATACCCTCTATCTGATGGGCTCCGGCAGCACGGTGGCAGCCTGTATGGCAGAGCTCGGTCTGGAAAATACTTTGCTCGGTGTGGATCTGGTGGAAAATGGCCGACTTATCGGGCAGGATCTCAGCGCCGCCGAGATCCTGACCCGGATCCGCGGTCGTCGCTGCCGACTGATCATTACCCTGATAGGCGGACAGGGACATCTGTTCGGGCGCGGAAATCAGCAATTGAGTCCTGAGGTGATTCGGTGTGTCGGGCTGGACAATATCCAGGTGCTGGCAACCAAAGCCAAGCTTGCCGCCCTTGCGGGCAGGCCGCTGCTGGTGGACACCGATGATCCCGAATTAAACCGGGCGTTGCGTGGTTATCTGCGAATAACCACAGGATACAAGGATCAGGTCATCTACCCGGTGGCCAACCCGGAATAGGACGCCAAGGACGCTGCTGGCCTGGCGCCAGAGAGCTGCAATCAACCGGATTGCGGTTCCATACCCCCGAATTTTTTGCCGCAAATGAGGCTGCGTTACATGACGATTCACGATTTTGAGCACAAGTTGTTGGGACTGATCGACAGCATGGTTGCCACCGCGACCGACGATGAGCTGTTTGCGGGGGGTTACCTGCGAGGTCATATCTCATTGGCCGTTGCCCGGGCCGAGCTGGAAGGCAAGACCCTGGTGCGGGACGTCAAGAGCTATGTGCTGCGCAGCCTCAACGAGGCGATCTTGCAAGGTGAGCTTTCTGAAGAGGATGAAAAACTGGTGCAGGCGATGTGGAGTCGTTTGCAACAAGACGCAGAAGCTTGATCGGATACACAATTCAAACTGAAGTTTGAGTTTATTCTTCCCCTGAAGTTAGTGAAAGGTTAATAATAAGTTTCGCCTTTTGTTTCAGGGATTAAACTATGGCCTCCTCCTCACGCATTGCCAATAAACTGCCGCTCGAGATGCTCTATCACTGGGAGCGGCAGTGTCCTGATCGAACCTACCTGCGTCAAACCATCAATCGCGAATATGTCGATTTCACCTGGGGTGAAGTGGCCGATGAAGCGCGGCGGATGGTGACGGCCTTGCGTCACCTCGGTCTGGTGGCCGGTGACAAGGTGGCGCTGCTCTCCAAGAACTGCGCCCAGTGGTTTATCGCCGATCTGGCGATGCAGATGGGGCAGTATGTGAGCGTGCCCATCTACCCGACTGCCAACGTCGACACCATCGAATATGTGCTGCGCCACAGCGAGGCCAAGGCGATCTTCGTCGGCAAGCTGGATGACTGGAAGAGTCAGGAGGCTGGCGTACCCGCCGATCTGCTGCGCATCGCCTTCCCCTATGACACCATGCCGGCCAGCCACCAGTGGGATGACCTGCTGGAGGCGCACGAGCCGATCCCTGACAGCCCGGTGCAGGCCCCTGACTCCCTTCTGAGTCTGGTCTACACCTCCGGCAGTACCGGCAAGCCGAAAGGGGCCATGCTGAGCGTCGAGCGTTACGCCTGGTCGTGCGAGAAGCTGGTGGAGACGGTGAGCCTGAGCCAGGCCGATCGGGGCTTCTCCTACCTGCCGCTGGCCCACATTACCGAGCGGGTCTACATCTACGGCGGCAGTCTCTATGGCGGAGCTACCATCGCATTCCCTGAATCTCTCGACACCTTTATCGAAGATGTCAAACGCTGCCGTCCCACCGTCTTTATCTCGGTGCCACGGCTGTGGGCCATGTTCCGCATCAAGATCCACGAGAAGCTGCCCCAGAACAAACTGGCGTTGCTGCTCAAGATCCCGCTTATCTCCGGCCTTATCAAACGCAAGCTGCAAAAGGGGCTGGGGCTGGATCAGGCACGGGTACTCGGCTGCGGCTCTGCGCCTGTCTCCCCTGCGCTGCTTGAGTGGTATCTGAGCATCGGCCTCAAGGTGACTGAAGCCTGGGGCATGACCGAGAACCACGCCTACTCAACCATCAACTACCCGTTCCGCGCCAACAAGATCGGCACCGTCGGCAAGGCGGGGATCGGGGTGACCATCAAGATCTCCGAGGAGGGGGAGATCCTCTGCCGCTGCGAAGGGATGATGCTGGGTTACTACAAGGATCCCGAGCACAGCGCCGAGGCCATCGATGCCGAGGGGTGGCTCCACACCGGCGACATGGGCAAGCTGGACAAGGAGGGTTATCTCACCATCACCGGCCGGATGAAGGATGTGTTCAAGACCGCCAAGGGCAAGTATGTGGCGCCGGTGCCCATCGAGGGGCTGCTGGGGCAGGAGCCCATTATCGAACAGCTCTGCGTGATTGGTTACGGCATGCCCCAGCCCATTGCGCTGGTGCAACTGGCCGAGAGCGCCATGAAGGGCAATCGGGAGGAGGTCAACGCCAGACTGGAAGCTGCGCGGGTTCGGGTCAACGATCAGCTGGAATCCCACGCCAAGATCCGCGGTATTCTGGTAGTGAAAACCCCCTGGAATATCGAGAACGGCGTGCTGACCCCCACCATGAAGATCAAGCGTCACCTGCTGGAGCAAAAATATGCTCAGGTCGGGGATCGCTGGCCCTCATCCCAGGTGGTGGTGTGGGAGGAGTAAATCCCGTCTTTCCATAGCGCACCAAACAACAACGGCCCTTGATGGGCCGTTGTTGTTTTTGGGGCATTTCACTCGCCGCTGTTTTGTCGGCGAGTAAAAAGCGCGCCCGGTTAGATCTGCGCCAGCGCGGCGGCCAGATCGGCGATCAGGTCGTCCGCATCTTCCACCCCGATGCTGAAGCGGATGAGGTCGTCGTTGACCCCGGCCGCGAGGCGGCTCGCCTCGTCCATGGCGGCGTGGGTGGTACTGGCCGGATGGCAAGCGAGACTCTCGAGATCCCCCAGACTCACCGCCTGCACGAACAGTTGCAGGTTATCGAGCAGGGTAGCGCAGCGCTCAAACCCGCCTTCAAGTTCAATACTCACCATGCCGCCAAAGCCGCTTGCGAAGGCGCTGAGAGCATCGTGGCCCGGATGGTTGGCAAGCCCCGGGTAGATCACCTTCTTCACCGCCGGATGTGCCGCCAGAAACTCGGCCACTTTCTGGGCATTGTGCAGGTGGGCATCCATCCGCAACGGCAGGGTCTTGACCCCGCGCTGCAGCAGGTAGGCCTCCTGCGGGCCGATGGGGGAGCCGATATGCTTGAGGGCCACGGTGCGGATCGACTTCATCAGGGCGTGAGAGCCCGCCACCACCCCGGCGATGATGTCGCCGTGGCCGCCCAGATATTTGGTGCCGCTGTGCATCACTACATCGACCCCGAGTTCCAGCGGACGCAGCAGGTAGGGGGTGAGGAAGGTGTTGTCACATACCGTAATGGCGCCCACCTTGCGGGCCGCTTCCACCACCAGCCGCGGATCCACCACCTTGAGGGTGGGGTTGGTCAGGGTTTCGAACAGTACCACCTTGGTAGCAGGGCGGATGTTGGCCAGCAGATCCCGATCGCTCTCGTAGGCGGTGACCTTGATGCCGGCACGGCTGAAAGTCTGCTTGAGGAAGGCATCGGTGCCGCCGTAGAGCGGGCCGATATAGGCCACCTCATCGCCGCTGTCGGCCAGGGCATACATGATGGCGCTCACCGCCGCCATGCCGCTCGCCACCACCAGCGCTTCATCGGCACCTTCAAGCGCCGCCAGTTTCTGCTCCAGCTCGGCGGTGGTGGGGTTGCCAAAGCGGCTGTAGATAAAGCCGGGGGTCTGACCTGCAAAGCGCTCTTTGCCCGCTTGAGCGTTGAAGTAGCTGAAGGTGCTGCTCTGGTAGAGCGGGGTGGTGAGGGCACCGGTCTGGGGGTCGATCCGCTGGCCGCTGTGTACGCTCATGGTCTTGAATTTCATCGTGTTGCTCCGTGATGGCCAGGCTCTGGCCATGACTTGTTTTGTTGCTTGTTGCTTGTTGCTTGTTGCTTGTTGCTTGTTGTTCGTTGTCAGGGCGGGTATATCCATGCTGCTTGTGGCTTATGCATATACCCGCTGGCGGATCTCTGCGCTGCTCAGGCCGGTATCGCTTCGCTTTCAGTGCGCGGGAGGCGAGCGGGCTCCAACGGCCCATAGTGACGGGCCGCCACATCCGGGTGGGAGCGCAGCCGCCCTTTCAGCACGTTCTCCCCCACCTGATTAAAGAGCGGGTTGGTCGGGTCACTCTCCGGCCCTTGCGCCTGCGCTGCCAGCTTGGGGGAGAGGCTGAGCAGTGGCACGGTGGCATCGAGCCGCGCCGCCATAAAGAAGGCGCAGGAGAGGCGCGAGACGCCGGGCGGCGGGCTCACCACCCGATGCAGGGTCGCCTTGAGATAGCCGTTGGAGGCCAGCTCCAGCAGCTCGCCGATATTGACCACCAGCGCTCCCGGCAGGGGTGGCGCGGAGATCCAGCCGTCGGCCGTCTCGACCTCAAGCCCAGAGTGATTGTCCTGCATCACCAGCGTCAGGTAGCCGGGATCCTTGTGGGCGCCGACCCCCTGACTGCTGCCACCCGCCTCTTGCCCCGGGTAGTGAATCAGCTTCATGTGCTGGTAGGGGGCGCCGCGAATACTGTCGTCAAACACGTTGGCCGGTTGCTCCAGCACCTCGGCGAAGGCCGCGAGCAGGGTGAGGGTGATATCGCTCAGCCGCTCCTGCCATGCCAGCAGATGGCCTTTCATCTCGGGCAGGGCGGTCGGCCACTGGTTGGGGCCGATCAGCCGCTGCCAGGGTTCACGGATCAAGACCGCAGGCAGGGCTTGCGCCTCATTCATGATATCGAACTGCTCTCGCAGATCCGGCCGCTGGCGGGTCAGCTCGGCACCGACCCGGTTGTAGCCGCGAAAGTGGGGGCTGTTGACCATCTGCACTGCCAACTTCTCCTGCTCCGGCAGAGCAAAGAATCGCTCTGCCAGCGCCAGGGTCTCTAGCATCTCAACCTTGCTCAAGCCGTGGCCGACCAGATAGAAAAAGCCCACATCGCGGGCGGTCGCGGCCAGCCTGGCCAGCATAGGGCGACGCACCTCGGGCGCCCCGTTGAGGGCAGCCAGATTGATGATCGGCAGTGGTGAATGTTCCATGTGCACCTCCTCACTCTTTCGTTATCTCTGGCGCCATCTGGGATAAAGGGGATGCTACTGTTCGGTGTTATAAGACGGAAACAACAAATTATTCTTAGTTATACACAAAATTCGAAATGGAATTCGGCAACTGATGGGCTGAAGGTTTTTTGCGCAGCCATTGTGGGGTAAAGGGGCAATGATGAGGGGGAGAGTGATAACCAGAGGCAAGCTGCCAGTGGCAAAAATGACCAAAACATAAAATGGCCAAAACAGAAGGGAGGCGGATGCCTCCCTTCTGGTTGAGCGGGTGTTCACCTGACCGGGTGCGTAGGTGAGTGACCGTGCATTCTGGCCTTAACCGATTGCTGGCTCTCAGTAACCCAGGGTAAAGCGCTGGCGCTGGTGAGCCGGTTTTTCCACCTCGTTCAGCACACCGTCAGCCAGATCACCGGCGGTGATCCCGGCAGGCTGTTCGCCGCTGAACAGCACCTGATCGCCACCAATCCGATAGCCGCCGCGCTTCTCGCCCGGTTCGAGGAACACCGGGGGAGAGACAAAGCGCCAGTCGAGGGTGGTTTCATGACGCAGGGCGGTGAGACCGTCGCGGGCCGCCAGCGCCCCCTGTTTCCACTCGGCCGGAAACTCAGGGGTATCCACCAGTTGCACGCCGGGGGCAACCTCCAGACTGCCGGCGCCACCTACTACCAGCAGCCAGCTGTTGGCCGCTTTGGCTGCTGCGACGATCGCGTTGGCGCCCTTGAGGTACTGGTCGTAGATATCCGGTGTGGCCCAGCCCGGGTTGTAGGCGCTGATCAACCGATCGTGCCCCTTGAGCACCTCGGCCAATGCCTGCGGGTTTTGGGCATCTACCGCCACGGCGGTGACCTGCGGATGGGCGGCCACCTTGCTTACATCGCGGACGATGGCGGTGACGTGATGGCCGCGGCTGATGGCCTCGTTCAGGATGGCTGAACCGACAAAACCACTGGCACCGATCAGGGCAATCTTCATGGGGAACTCTCCTTCACTGTTGGAATGGGGCTATCCTACGCCGCCATTTATGATTTAATAATCACCTCAAAAATGCATTCACTTATAAGCTGGATTTAACAATGGAACAGCTCAGACGTTACGCCATCTTCGCCGCCGTGGTGGAAGCGGGCAGCATGACAGGGGCGGCCAAATCCCTTGGCATGACCCCCTCCGCCGTCAGTCAGCATATCAGTCAGCTGGAGAGCCTGCTCGGACTGCCCCTACTCCATCGCTCCACCCGTCGTCTCAGTCTGACCGAGGCGGGAGAGGTGGTGTGGCAAGGGTGCCGGGCGTTGCAGCAGACTCTGAGCGAGACCGAGCTGCGCCTCTCGGAGGTGCGCGACGCCCTGCTCGGGGAAGTGCGGATCACCGCCCCGGTGGGGATGGCGGGCCAGCCGCTGGCGCTGGCCCTCTCACCGCTGCTGCAGGCCCACCCCGGCCTCACTATCCAGATCATCGCCGACGACGAGAAGCGGGATTTGATTGCCGAGCGGATCGACGTGGCATTGCGGGTCGGCACCTTGCCCGACTCGACCCTGGTGGCCCGCAAACTGGGGCAGACCCGGATGCTGCTCTGCGCCGCCCCCGCCTATCTGGCGCGCAAGGGAGCGCCGCGCACGCCCGCCGATCTGGCCACCCACGACTGGCTTTGCGGCGACATGCTGGGCAACGGTTTGCTGCTGCAGGATGAAAAGGGTGGCGAACACAGGGTGAGGTTCAAGGCCAAGGTGCTCTGCAATAACGTGTTGCCCTTGCGCCAGTTTGCGCTGGCGGGGCAGGGGATCTCGCTGCAACCGGAGGGGGAGATTGGCGAGGATCTGGCGCAGGGGCGGCTGCTCGAACTGCTGCCCGGTTTTCGGGTGGCACCGATGGAGATCCACGCCATCACGCCGCAGCGGGAGATCCCGGAGAAGGTGCGGCGGGTGGTGGAGGCGCTGCGCAGCTATTTCGGCACGACGATGTCGTCATGAGCTGCGCCTTAATGGTTGAGAAAAGGCCCCCGATTATCCTGAAGGGGGATTATCCATAAGGCGGTTTGTCGAGAAGAGCGATAGCCCGGATGAGAAGATGGGCATGCTTGACTGTTAAGCATACTTAAAACGAACTGACGGCCCGCACCTGATCTTTGAGCCAATTAAGCCCGGTATCCTGACCGGAGCTCTTGTGCCAACTCATGTAGACGGGGCAATCCTCCGAGAGCCAGGGGAGGGGATAGCTGGCCAGATCCAGCGCTTGCCCCAGCTTCTCCATGTGCCACTGGCTGGCGACGCAGAGCCAGTCGGTACGACTCACCAGATGAAGAGCGGTGAGCAGGGAGTCGCTCTCGTAGGCAATCTGGCGCGGCGGCAGCGGCGCCTTGGTCAGGGTGTTGAGCAGCAAGCTGTCGAGCCGCCTGGTTTGCAATACCACGTGCTTTTCGTTGAAGAAGGTGGCCATGTCGGGGGCCTGGCGGATCCTGGGGTGATCCTTGCGGCAGGCGATGCGCAGGGCCTGGGACATGATCTGCTCGTTTTCGATCCCCTGCTCCGCCATCGGCTTGGTGGCCAGCACCAGATCCACGCTGTGCAGATAGAGGCTGTTCTGGCGCAGGGCTTCGTCCTGCACCTGGGTGTTCCACTCCAGCTGACAGTTGGGGGCTTGGGTCTGCAGCAGGTTGTTGAGCTCCGGCAGGAAGAAGATATCGATATCGGGCACCCCCGCGATGCGAAAGGTGCGCCGACTGGTCTGGGGATCAAAGAGATCGGTGCGCTGCAGGCTGCGCTCCATGTCGTGCAGCGGCACCATGATCTCGTGGTGCAGACTGAGCGCTCGCGCCGTGGGGGTGATGCCGCGTCCCTGGCGGACAAACAGCGGCTCGCCCACCAGGGTGGTCAGGCGGCTGATGGCCTGGCTGATGGCCGAGGGGGTCATCTCCATCATCTCGGCGGCCGTGGTGACACCACCATAGCGGATCACCGCATCGAGGACGCGAAAGAGATTGAGATCGACTTGAGACATGGTGGCTACCGTTAAGCATGATTAAACAGTTAACATACTGAACAGCCTCTTGTCTGGCCAGCATTCCCTGCGATAACTGTGATGTTTCCCTCTCTATTCGTCATCTTCCATCTTGCCGCGAATGCGATCGAGCCTGTTTTGCAGCCATGCTTGAGCCCGGCAGGTGGCCCGCGGCATAGAGTAGCGCGACCAGCAGCAAGCCGCCCAGAAAGAGCCAGCGAGCGCTCCCCCAATGGCCGCTGTCCGTCATCAGGGCCGCCAGCAGCAAGGGCCCCAGCAGCTGACCGAGGTTGGCGAGCTGGACAAAAAAGCCCTGCACGATGGCTAGTTGCACCGGCCCCTGACTCACTCCCTGCGCGGACGAGAGGATCGCCGGTGGCGCCATGCCACCCGAAAGGGAGAGGACGAGGCACAATCCATAGGCCCACCACGGCGACAGGCCGGGCCAGAAGGCGAGCATGCCGCACAGCGCCATCAGGCCCAGTGCCCAGCTGATGAGCCGATCTCGTGCCACACCCCGGCGCAGCAGCCATGCCCCCATCAGGTTGCCGGGAATATTGGCGACCACCGCCAGCGCCGAGAGCAGGGCGATCTGGCTTTGGCCAATCCCGGGGCTGCCTTGCAACATGGTTGGCAGCCAGACAAAGAGCGCCCAGAGCATCAGGCTGTAGAGCGTGAACGCCAACCCGTAGCGCCAGAGTGCCTTCTGCCGGAGCACCGTGAGTTGGCGCAGCGGGTGGCCCGAGTTGATCGAGTTTTGGGGTGCCCAGACCCGCAGTTTATCTGCCGAGCGACTGGCGAGCAGAAGCAGCAGGGCAGAGAGTTGCGGGAACATCAGGATCAGCCAGGCCAGTCGCCAGCCACCTTGCGCCGTGAGCCAGGGGGTGAGCAGCATACCCGCCGCCGCCCCGAGAGGCAGGTTGACCGCCCACAGGCTCAAGGCCAGTCGCTTATCCTCCTCCCGGGTCACCGCCACGATAAAGGCGGGCATGGCCACCGAGAGCAGCAAAAAGCCAATCCCCTCGACAATGCGCGACAGCAGCATCATGGCCAGCCCGTTGGCGGGCAGCGCCAACGCTCCGCCTGTGACGATAACCAAAAGCCCGACAACCCCGGTTTGCCGCCCACTCCAGCGGGTCAGCAGCAGGCCGAGAAAGAGGCTGCAGAGGATCGCCAGCGTATTGAAAGCTGAGGCGAGATAGCTGGCTTCGACCAGTGTCAACCCCAGTTCGCTGCGCAGTATGCCGAGCACGGCGGGCACTTTGCCAAGGCAGAGAGCGCCGCTGGCACCGGCAAAAATGGCGAGGAAGACCAGAGGCCAGCGCGTGCTTTGTGGCTGGTGGCCAGCGAGCGTGCTCATGGCCGATATTGGCCGTTGTGCAGCCACTCATCGTTGAGCTGACCAAATTCGCCGCGCTGATAGGCATGCAGCCGATCTGCAATGGCATCGTGGCTGTTCATGACGAAGGGGCCATGTTTGACCAGGGGTTCATTGAGCGCCTGGCCTGAGAGCAGCACGAAGTGGCAGGGCTCGGTGGCCTCAAGCTGCAGAGCCACCGCCTCGCCGCCCTCGGCAGAGAGGCTGACACCCATCCCGTGACCTGCCGGGATGAGGTGCCGCTCTCCCTCCGCCTGCAGGGTCAGCGATCCGGTCAGGGGATATATCATGGCATTCCAGCCTGCCGCCAGCAGATGGGTGAAGCGGCTGCCGGGCGCGCAATGGCCATCGAGCAGGGTAAAGGGTTGGGGCAGCTCTGCCGAGTGTGGCGCCGTTATCCCGTTGCTGTGGCCTGCGACCACCCGTACTCGCGCCCCTTCGCCATGAAACTCGGGGATGGTGGCAGCGGCTGCGTGGACGGCAAAAGGCGACATCATCTTTTGACGGGCAGGCAGGTTGACGAAGATCTGCAGGGCGTGGACATAGGGCGATGCCCCCTCCGGCTGCTCGGTATGCACGGCCCCGCGCCCGGCCGCCAGCCAGTGGATCGTTCCCGGTTCGATGGGGCCCTGATTGCCGAGGGAGTCGTAGTTGACGTGGGGGCTCGTCGAATCCTCGAACAGATAGGTGACGGCAGAGATCCCGGCGTGGGGATGGGGCTCGAAGGTGGGGGCGGTCATCTGGAAGTGATCCACCATTACCACGGGGTCTATCAGACCGTTGAAAAAGTGTTCGCCAAAATGGCTGGCTGTAAAGCCGCTGCCAATGCGCAGCGGTTGGCCCTTGACGGGGGCGGAGAGAGTCAGGCGTCTGGTCATCGATATAACCTCTTGAAGACAAAAGAAGCCTTCGGTCATCTGACCGAAGGCGAGGCGAGTTACGACTTCTTGGCACCCTCTTGCATCTGCCACACCAGGGTGGCGAAAGGCATGTCGAGGGCGCTGTAGACATCGTGCGCCTTGGGGTCGACGTTGCTGCGCAGCATCTCGACTGCGGCAGAGGCGTAGTCGGTGACCGGGATACCGGCACCCAGCAAGCGTTGCAGCCCAGTGGTGCGCTTGGCTTCGTTGAAGGTGCCGGAGGCATCGAGCACCACCCGGGCATCATAGCCGGCAGCCTTGGCAGAGAGGGCCGGGAAGCTGGCGCAGATCTCGAGGGATACACCGGCGATGATCAGCTGTTTGCGGCCGGTCTTCTCAATGGCGGCGCGCACGGCAGGATCGTCCCAGGCGTTGATGACGGTGCGGTTGATCACCTTCACATCCGGCAGGGCACTGGTCAGTTCAGGCATGGTAGGGCCCCACATGCCATCGGGCATGGTCGCGGTCACGATCACCGGCACGCCGAGGGCGCGGGCGGCGTTGGCCAGCGCTACCACGTTGTGCTTGAGCTCGCCCACCGTGATGTCGCGCACACCGCTCAGCAAGCCGACCTGATGGTCGACCAGCAGCAGTACCGCATTGTCTCGGGAGAGCATCTCCAGATAGCGGTTGGGTGATACGGTCGGATGGCTGGCAGCCTCGGCGGCCATGGCCGGTGTCGCTGTGGTGGCCAGCGTGGCGGTCAGGGTCGCCAGACCGAGCAGGGTGGCAGAGCAGATTTGTCGCAGTTTCATGGTGAACTCCTTGTGATATCGGAACAGTCAAACGGCCCTTGCTGGTGGGGCGGATTGCCCGCGCAGCAACCGTCTGATGGGGACAGGGCCATTATGATGGCTGCAAAAATGGCGACAATCTGGTGAAATAGGTTCTTATCGTTCTATTGGTGGAACGATGTGAATGCACCTCACCCTGACCAAGGCTGCCCGATGACACCACTGGAACTTGATTTGAATGATCTCTATCTCTTCACCCATGTGGTGCAGCGGCAGGGATTCACTGCCGCCGCGCGGGCGCTTGGCGTGCCCAAGTCGCGGATCTCGCGCCGGATCCGGCTGCTGGAGGAGCGGCTGGATACCCGGCTGCTGCAACGTACCTCGCGCCAACTCAGCCTGACCGATGCCGGTGAGGTGCTCTATCGCCACTGTCAGGCGATGCTGGCCGAGGCTCAGGCGGGAGAGGCGGCTGTGCGGCAACGGCAGCAGGAGCCGAGCGGTCTGGTGCGGATCAGCGTGCCCATTACCATTGCCGATGCGCTGCTCGCCCGCTTGCTGCCCGTGTTTATGGCGCAATACCCCAAGGTGAGACTCGCCGTGCAAGCCAACAATCGGCAGGTGGATCTGTTGGAGGAGGGGCTGGATGTGGTGATCCGCGGGGTGGCCTTCGAGCAGCCCCCCTCCAGTCTGGTGCAGGTGCCGCTCTGTACGGTGCAGTGGGGCGTGCTGGCTGCCCCAACGTGGCTCTCTCGCCACGGTGCATTGATGCATCCGCGCCAGCTGGAGGGAGAGGATGCCCTGCTCTTCAGCTCGCTGGAGCGTCAGGCTGATCTGCTGCGGCTGCGGCACAACTGTGGGGAGAGTGAGGAGGTGGCGGTCAATGTGCTGCTGCGCAGCGACAATGTGCAAACCCTCAAACAGGCGGCGCTGGCGGGGCTAGGAATGGTGGGCTTGCCACTTTACGCCTGCGTCAATGAGCTGGCGGATGGGCGGCTGCAACAACTGCTGCCCGAGTGGCGTCCCAAAGATGGCAAGCTGGTGATGCTCTATCCCGCGCGGCGCGGTCTGTCACCGGCGGTCAGGGCCCTCATCGACTTTATCAAGGCGAAGTTGCCTGCACTGCTGGCAGAGGTCGGTCAGCCACGCTGAGGAGGGCTATCCCTCCATCTTGCGGCGAATGCGCTCGAACAGGCTCTGCAGGCAGGCTTGATCCCGATCGGCGGCCCGTACCGCGCCGTACATATGGCGGCGAATACCGCTGCCGAGGGGGCGGGCGCAGAGCATCCCCTGTCTGACAAACTCCTCGCTGGCCCAGCGCGGCAGGGCGGCAACCCCGAGCCCGGCGGCGGCCATCTGCAGCATCACCGAGGTGTTGTCCACCGGCTTGCAGCGGGCGGGCTCCACCCCGGCGGGTTGCAAAAAGCGGCTGAAGATATCCATGCGGCTGCGCTCCACCGGGTAGACCAGCAGCACCTCCGGCCCCAGATCATCCGGCTCGATGTGGCTCTGGTGGCAGAGGGGATGATCCGGCGCCATCACCAGAGTCAGATCGAAGGCAAACAGTGGCTCGAAGTGGAGATCGCCGCGGGCCTGCACGTCCGAGGTGAGCAGCAGATCGAGCTGGCCGCCTAGCAGGGCATTGATGGTATCAAAGCCCGGCACTGACTCCACCTCCAGGTCCACCCCAGGCCACTGGCGGCGAAAATCGGGCAACAGCGGCAGCAGCCACTGGATGCAGCTGTGGCAATCGAGCGCCAGATGCAGCCTGCCCGCATCGCCGCTCTGCAGGGCCTGCAACTGCTTCTCGGTCTGGGCCAGGGCGGGCAGTACCTGACGGGCGAGGACGAGCAGCTGGCTGCCTGCCGCGGTCAGCACCAGCGGACGGCTTTTGCGCAGGTAGAGCTCCAGATTGAGGCGGGTCTCCAGCTCTTTGAGCTGGTGGGAGAGGGCGGACTGGGTGAGGTTGAGGGTCAGCGCCGCACCGGCCAGCGAGCCCTGCTCGGCCAGCGCGGTCAATGTTTTCAAGTGTTTGATCTCTATCCCTGCATTGCTTGGCACTGCCATAAGATGGCTCCTTGTGAGATTGCGTATGGTGCTGAGGTTGCGGCCGGCGGTTACCCTGCTGCGCTTCTTGACTCCGGCACCTCTTGCACCTGTAAAAATCGGCCTATGTATCCTCGCGGTGAACCTTACCTGCGGTCAGTTGAGGATTATTTGAGAGCCACTTGAAGAGGATTCAATAGCCAGCGTCACCTTATCTTGTCATTTTGGATGTGTAAACATCTGGATGGCTAAATCATCCAGTTTCCCATCAGATGAATGAGCATAAGGAAATGAACCTATGACACGAGCACACACCCTGGGCTTCCCCCGTATCGGCGCCAAGCGCGAGCTGAAATTTGCCCTCGAATCCTACTGGCGTGGCGAGACCACTCAGGCCGAACTCGTTGCCGTGGGCAAAACGCTGCGTGAGCGCCACTGGCAGGCCCAGCACGGCGCCGGGGTCAATCTGCTGCCGGTGGGCGACTTCGCCTGGTACGATCAGGTGCTCGGTACCAGCCTGCTGGTGGATGCGGTGCCTGCCCGTCACCGCCATGGCGAGACCGATCTCGACACCCTGTTCCGGGTGGCCCGTGGCCGTGCGCCGACCGGCCCGGCGGCGGCCGCCGCCGAGATGACCAAATGGTTCAACACCAACTATCACTATCTGGTGCCGGAGTTCAGCTGTGATCAGCGCTTCAAGCTGGGCTGGAGCCAGCTGTTTGACGAGGTGGAAGAGGCCAAAGCGCTGGGGCTGCCGGTCAAGGCGGTGCTTCTGGGACCGGTCTCTTATCTGTGGCTCGGCAAGGAGAAAGAGAGCGGCTTCTCCCGCCTTGAACTGCTCGATCGCCTGCTGATTGTCTATCAGGAGATCCTGGCCAAGTTGGCCGCCCAAGGGGTGGAGTGGGTACAGATCGACGAACCTGCGCTGACGCTGGACTTGCCGGACGAGTGGCGGCTGGCCTATCTCAACGCCTACGAGCGCCTCGCGGGCCCCTGCAAGCTGCTGCTCACCACCTATTTCGGTTCGGTGGCTCATCAGCGCGACATCATCACCAGCCTCAAGGTAGATGGCCTGCATCTGGATCTGGTGGCCGCCCCCGAACAGCTGGAGACCCTGGTGCCGCATCTGCCCGCCCAGTGGGTTATCTCCGCCGGGGTGATCAACGGCCGCAACGTCTGGCGTGCCAATCTGGCCAAGCTGGCGCCGACTCTGAAGGCACTGAAAGCCAAACTCGGCGAGCGGCTCTGGGTGGCCTCATCCTGCTCATTGCTGCACAGCCCGGTGGATTTGACCCTGGAGCAGGAGCTGGATCCCCAGACCCGCAGTTGGTTCGCCTTCGCCCTGCAAAAATGTTTCGAGCTGGGACTGCTCAGAGAGTATCTGGATGGGGGCGAGCTCGACAAAATCACCGCCTACAGCCAGCCCATCGTCGATCGGGAGTCTGACAGCCGGGTGCACAAGAAGGCGGTGCAGTCACGGCTCGCCAGCCTCACCAACAGCGATTTTGATCGCCACAGCCCCTATCCGGTCAGGGCCGAGCTGCAGCGCTCGGATCTCAAGCTGCCGCTGCTGCCCACTACAACCATCGGCTCTTTCCCGCAGACCTCGCAGATCCGGGTGTTGCGGCAGGATTGGCGCGCCGGTCGCATCGACGACAGCGCCTACGAGGCGGGCATTCAGGCCGAGATACGCGATGCCATCGCGCGTCAGGAGGCCATCGGGCTGGACGTGCTGGTACATGGCGAGGCCGAGCGCAATGACATGGTGGAGTATTTCGGTGAGCTGCTGGATGGCTTTGCCATCACCCGTTTCGGCTGGGTACAGAGCTATGGCTCCCGCTGCGTCAAGCCGCCGGTGATCACCCGCGATATTGACCGCCCGACTCCCATGACCCTAGCGTGGACAAAGTTTGCCCAGAGCCTGACCGACAAGCCGGTGAAGGGCATGCTGACCGGTCCTGTGACCATCCTCTGCTGGTCCTTCCCGCGGGAAGATGTGAGCCGCGAGCAATCCGCCCTGCAAATCGGCCTTGCCATTCGCGACGAGGTGGCAGATCTGGAAGCCGCTGGCATCAAGATCATCCAGATCGACGAACCGGCGATCCGCGAAGGCTTGCCCCTGCGCAAGCAGGATCATCAGGCTTATCTCGACTGGGCGGTGCGGGCCTTCCGTCTGAGCGCAAGCCCGGTGGCGGACAGCACCCAGATCCACACCCACATGTGTTACAGCGACTTCAACCTCATCATCGAGGCGGTGGCAGCGCTGGATGCGGACGTGATCACCATCGAGACCAGCCGCAGCCAGATGCAGCTGCTCGAAGCGTTCGAGCGCTTCAACTACCCCAACGAGATTGGCCCGGGCGTCTACGACATCCACTCGCCGAACGTGCCGAGCCAGAGCTGGATTGAGGGGTTGCTGCGCAAAGCCGCCAAACAGATCCCGGCCGAGCGGCTCTGGGTCAACCCGGATTGCGGCCTCAAGACCCGCGGCTGGGAAGAGACAGAAGCCGCCCTCAAGGTGATGGTCGATGCCACCAGGGCGCTGCGGGCCGAGCTGGCGTAACCGGCAAGCCGTGACCGCCATCGGTAAGGTGGTGTGCTGAAAAACGAATGAGAGAGGGGAAGCCACTGCTTCCTCTCTCTTTTTTCGTTGGCCACTTTTTCCACTGGATCCTGAACCTTGCCGCAGCCCGCTTTGCACTAGGCTCAGAGGTGGCAGAAGTGGATGGAGTCGCGGCCATGGGTGTTGGTATTAGGATCGCAATCCTTTGGGGATTGCTGATGTGGCAGAGTGTCTGGGCGGCGCCAGCGGCCGAGTTGAAGCTGGTCTACTTTGACGACTTTGCCCCATATCCGTGGCAACGGGCGCAAAAACTGGTGCGGATGGCGCAGGCCGATGGTTTTGTAACCATCGCAACTCGGGAGCGGCGCAGCTATACCCTGATTGTGGAAGAGCCGGTCACTACCACTGTGCTAACCATTTTTACCCAGCGTGCCCATCCCCGAATGGCGGAATTTCAGCGTGCCAGCCGCTTGAGCGACTTCAAATCGCTTACCTTTCTCGACTATTTCGGTAACGGCTGGGGCAAGGAGAACCTGGCGGGCTTCACTGTTCATCACACCATCAATGTCGATAACGTCTTCAAAATGCTGGCGGCGGGTCGGGGGGACCTGATGGTGACCGACCCACTGGTGGCACGTTTCAAACTCAACCAGCTGGGATTGTCCGGGCAGGTGGTCGAGGTGCCGCTGCAGCTTGACTCTACCCCGTTCAATCTCTGCATCGGCAAGCACTCCCGCTTCAATACCCGGATAACCGAGTTCAACCGTGCCCTGCAACAGCTGCGACAAAGCGGCGAGTTGGCGCGTATCGTCGAACGCTATCGTTGATGCGCGGCCGCCATCTGCTGTTTGCCAACGGCGTGTCTATCTTGGCGCCATATCGGCGATGGTTGCCCAGAAGGCGTCGCTCAAGGGCCCCTTGCTGTGGGGCGGACGGATAAGGCCAATGGTCCAGCAGGCTTCCCCATCTCTAAGGGGCAGGGTGAGCACATCCGGGTGCTCTATGGTGGTGGAGGAGGGGACCAGGGTCCAGGCGATCTCGGCTGCCGCGGTGGCGACGCCAGCGGCGAAGTCGTTGACGTACTGGATATCGCGAAAACGCAGCCCGCTCTGGGCCAGATAGTTCATCAGGTGATCGTAAAAGGATGGGGCCTTGTCACGACGCAGGATCGCCAGCGGCTTGTCCACCAGATCCGCCAACTCCCTCACATCGCGGTAGCTGGCGGGCAGCACGGCGACAAAGTGGGCTTCGACCACTGGCAGGGCGTACCACCCCTTGGGGGCGGGCAGGCGGCAAAAACCGAGATCCAGCTTGCCTTCACTGAGGGCCAGCAGCTGGTGGTGGGTAGAGAGATCGTTGAGCTCGATGGTCACCTGCGGCCGCTCGGCGCGAAAACGGGCAATGGCCGCGGGCACCAGGATTTTGGTGGCCACGCCAAAGCCGATACGCAGGGTGCCGACATTGCCCGCCAGCACGTCGCGGGCGGTGCGCGAGAGCTGCTCGCTCTGGATGACCACAGCGCGGGCATCCTCATACAGCGCCCTGCCCAGTCCGGTGAGGCGAGTGGTACTGGCGTTGCGCTCGAACAGCTCGCCGCCCAGCTCCTCCTCCAGCCGCCTTATCTGTTTGCTCAGGGCCGACTGGGTAACGTGCTGGCGTACCGCCGCCTGGCCGAAGTGCAGTACCTCCCCCAGAGTGACGAAGGCTTTCAGATCCCGTAGCTCCATCAGGGCTCCTTTCATTCCCGTTGGGAATGTTGAGTGGTCAAATTTGTCATTGGACGGAATTTTAGAAGTGATGGATGCTTATGCCAATTCATTTCGGGTACCCCGGCACGGGGGCGCCAAGTTATCAGAGATGGCTGACACCATCAGCGCAGCAGGAGCAACACCAGATGCATCACCACAAGTTCAACGACTTCCCGAGCGATTTTCTGTGGGGCGCCGCCTCCGCCGCCTATCAGGTGGAGGGAGGCTGGAATGCCGATGGCAAGGGGCCCTCGGTGTGGGATCTCTTCACCAAGCTGCCGGGCAAGACCTTTGAGGGGAGCAACGGCGATGTGGCGGTGGATCACTACCACCGCATGGAAGAGGACGTGGCGCTGATGGCTGAGATGGGGCTCAAGGCTTACCGCTTCTCGGTGAGCTGGCCACGCATCTACCCCACCGGTCGGGGGGAGGTGAACGAGGCGGGTCTGGCCTTCTACGAGAAGCTGATCGACACCCTCTTGGCACACAAGATCGAACCGGTACTGACCCTTTATCACTGGGATCTGCCACAGGCGCTGCAGGATGAGTACGGCGGTTGGGAAGACCGACGCATTATCGAGGATTTCGAGCGCTACTGCGTGACCCTCTATCAGCGCTTTGCCGGCAAGGTGAAGTACTGGGTCTCTCTCAACGAGCAGAACTACAACCTGACTAACGCCTATCAGCTCGGCACCCATCCGCCCGCGGTGCAGGATCGCAAGCGCTTCTTTGCCGCCAACCACATCGCGTTTCTGGCCAACGCCCGGGTGATCAAGGCCTTTCGCCAGCATGTGCCAAATGGCCTCATCGGCCCGAGCTTTGCCTACTCCCCTGCCTATCCTGCGTCGTGCGACCCGAAAGATATGCTGGCCTATGAGAACGCCGAGGAGTTCAACAACTTCTGGTGGCTGGATGCCTACTGCTTTGGCCGCTATCCCCAGGCGGCGCTCGCTTACTTGCGGGAAAACGGCGAGGCGCCGGAGATCCTGCCGGGCGATATGGAGTTGCTGCGCGAGGGGACGCCCGACTACATCGGCGTCAACTACTACTACACCCTGACCTACACTGATAACCCCTTGGGCGGTCAGACCCTGCAGCGGATCAACACCACCGGCAAGAAGGGCACTACGCCGTCCAGCGGCATCCCCGGCCTCTACAAGACGGCGCCCAATCCGCACCTTGAGACCAGCAACTGGGACTGGGCCATCGACCCGACCGGGATGCGCATCGCGCTGCGTCGCCTCTCTTCCCGCTATGGCCTGCCGCTGATGATCACCGAGAACGGCCTTGGCGAGTTCGACAAGCTGGAGGCGGGCGACAAGGTGAACGATGTGTACCGCATCGATTACCTGCGCAGCCATGTCAAGGCGTGCCAGGAGGCGATGCAGGATGGGGTGGAATTGCTCGGCTACTGCGCCTGGTCGTTCACCGACATCCTGAGCTGGCTCAATGGCTACCAGAAGCGTTACGGCTTCGTCTATGTGGAGCGTGACGAGCAGGGGGGCTCCCTTCGCCGGATCAAGAAGGCGAGCTTCCACTGGTACAGCCAGGTGATTGCGAGCCAGGGCAAGCAGCTCTGACGATGTATCGCGTCGCGTAACCAGCGGGCCCGGGCAATCCCCGGGCCCGCGCTGTTTGTGGCGGGGGAGAGGGGGCAAGCCGGTTTCTCACCGTGCGACTCATCCCTGTTTGCTGATTTTTGTCCTGCCAAAGCCGCCGACCCCTGCTATTATCTGCGGCCGAACATGAGCCAATAAAAATCAGGATATCGTGATGACTGACCACACTTTTATTCCCGGCAAGGACGCGGCGCTGGAAGACTCCATCGAACGCTTCCAGACCAAGCTGCAAGCCTTGGGCTTTGATATTGAAGAGGCCTCCTGGCTCAACCCCGTGCCGAACGTCTGGTCGGTGCATATTCGCGACAAAGAGTGCGCCCTCTGCTTCACCAACGGCAAGGGTGCCAGCAAGAAGGCGGCCCTCGCGTCTGCCCTTGGCGAATATTTCGAGCGTCTCTCCACCAACTACTTCTTCGCCGACTTCTATCTGGGCGAGCAGGTCGCCAACGGCGATTTCGTTCACTACCCGAACGAAAAGTGGTTCCCTATCGAGGGTGACCAGTTTCCGGCCGGTCTGCTAGACAGCTTCACCCGCAAGTTCTACAACCCGGACGGTGAAGTGACCGCCGACATGCTGGTGGATCTGCAGTCAAACAACGAAGAGCGCGGTATCGTCGCCCTGCCGTTCGAGCGTCAGTCCGATCACGAGACCGTCTACATCCCGATGAACATCATCGGCAACCTCTATGTCTCCAACGGCATGAGCGCCGGCAACACCAAGACCGAAGCGCGCACCCAGGCGCTCTCCGAGGTGTTCGAGCGCCACGTGAAGAACAAGATCATCGCCGAGGCCATCAGCTTGCCGCTGATCCCGGACGAGGTGATTGCCCGTTATCCGGGGATTGCCGCCTCCATCGCCGCCCTCGAAGCGGAAGGCTTCCCCATTTACAGCTTCGATGCTTCCCTGGGTGGCCGCTATCCGGTCATCTGTGTGGTGCTGCTCAACCCTAGCAACGGTACCTGCTTTGCCTCCTTCGGCGCCCACCCGCGCTTCGAAGTGGCCTTCGAGCGGACCGTCACCGAGCTGCTGCAGGGCCGTGGTCTCAAGGATCTCGACGTGTTTGTGCCGCCGTCATTCGACAACGAGCAGGTAGCAGATCACCACAACCTCGAGACCCACTTCATCGACTCCTCGGGCCTCATCAGCTGGGATCTGTTCAAGCAGGATGCGGACTTCGAGTTTGCCGACTGGGATTTTCGTGGCACCTCGCAGGAGGAGTTCGATCACCTGATCGGCATCTTCCATGAGCTGGAGCAGCCGGTCTATATCGCCGACTACGAGCATCTGGGTGTCTACGCCTGCCGCATTCTGGTGCCCGGCATGTCCGACATCTATCCGGCCGAAGATCTGCTGCTGGCCAACAACAACATGGGCGCCAACCTGCGCGAAGTGATCCTGGCACTGCCATCACTTGATTGGGATGCCGAGCAGTACATGGCGTTGTTTGATCAACTGGATGAAGAGGGGCACGACGAGCGTACCCGTGTACGCGAGCTGCTGGGCATCGCCGCTGCCAAGGGGACCGCGCTGCACACTCTGCGCGTTGGCGAGCTGAAAGCCATGCTGGCGCTGGCCGCCGGTGAGCTGGAGACCGCACTGGATCTCATCGACTGGACCATGGAGTTCAACCAGTCGGTGTTCACTGCCGAGCGTGCCAGCTACTACCGCGCCCTGCGTGCCTGCGTCGAGTTGTTCCTCGACGAGGAGCGGGATCCGGAGCAGTATCGCGCCGTCTTCACCCGCATGTATGGTGAAGAGACGCTGGCACAGGCATGGGCCAACGCCACTGGCGAAGCAAGCTTCCACGGTCTGGAAGCGGCCGACCTGTCCCTCTCCCAGTT
Source organism: Aeromonas sp. ANP5 (assembly GCF_963870295.1). NCBI lineage: Bacteria > Pseudomonadati > Pseudomonadota > Gammaproteobacteria > Aeromonadales > Aeromonadaceae > Aeromonas > Aeromonas sp. ANP5. The sequence goes on from NZ_CAWMRY010000023.1 coordinate 59,194, forward strand.
CCCGCTGCACCAGAAGCTGCTGGCGGCCTACGAGAAGCTGCAGAAGGCCAAGCGAGCCCATCACTGGGCGTGATCGTTGTTGTAAAGGAAGGGGCCGTGTGGCCCCTTCTGTTTATCGTGCGGCAAAGCACGGGATTGTTATTCAAAGATGAAATAAAAAACAAAAAATACCCCTAAGGGGGTTGATGACAGGGCAGGGGATGTGTTGGCGATCTGCAAAGATATCTTGCCAATACCATATTTCCATGCTCTGGAATAAATTCTTTAAAATCATTGCATTAAAAATGTGATATTTCTGTTTCAGCTGATACCTGGTGTAAAGTGGCGTAGCCATCGCACTAAAATATTTGTAGTAAAATTACATTCGCACTCTGATAAACTTGATCAATGTCAATTTTGGCTATTTGGCCCTTTGTTATGATTTCAACAGGCAAAACATTCAGGTAGAAAATAATTGAAAGCTGAATCTCCATTCGATTGTCTCAAGCCCGAAGCCATCGCTGCACTGGCTGAAGACATCACCTATGCCAAGGCTACCAAGCCGGCATACAAGGTCATTCCACTGGCCATTACCGCAGGCGCTTTCATCGCCATCGCATTTATCTTCTACATCACAGTGACGACCGGAACCGGCTCCATGCCTTGGGGTATGGCCAAGTTGGTTGGCGGTCTCTGCTTCTCTCTCGGACTTATTCTCTGTGTGCTGCTCGGTGCCGAGCTGTTCACCTCCACCACCCTGACGCTGGTGGCCAAGGCTGCCAATCGCATCAGCTGGGCTCAGCTGCTCAAGAACTGGGGGCTGGTCTACTTCGGCAACCTGATTGGTGGTCTGTTGATGGTGGCGCTGATCATCGTTTCTGCAGAGTACACGGCAGCAGACGGTCAGTGGGGCCTTAACGCCCTCAAAGTGGCCCAACACAAAATTCACCACACCTTCTTCGAAGCGGTGGCGCTGGGTATCCTCTGTAACCTGATGGTATGTCTTGCTGCCTGGATGGCCTTTGGTGCCCGCAGCGCGACTGACAAGGTAGTGGTTATGCTGCTGCCGGTTGCCATGTTCGTTGCCTCAGGTTTCGAGCACAGCATCGCAAACATGTTTATGATTCCGGTTGGTATCGCTATCCACAGCGTGGCTAGTCCGGAATTTTGGCAGGCCATCGGCCAGGATCCGGCAACCTTTGCTGACCTGACCGTATCCAACTTCGTCCTACACAACCTCATCCCCGTGACCATCGGCAATATCATCGGTGGTGGCGTGATGGTTGGTCTGACTTACTGGTTTATCTTCCGTCGTCATCATTAAGGATGATTGCGGGATACTACATCAATACCGTGTGAGGTAATGAAAAATGGCAGAACTTAACGAACAGTTCCAAAAAGCATGGGAAGGCTTCGCGGCCGGTGAATGGCAGACCTCTGTCAACACCCGTGACTTCATCCAGAAGAACTACACCCCGTATGAAGGTGACGAGTCCTTCCTGGCTGGCGCGACCGAAGCGACCACCAAGCTGTGGGACAAGGTCATGGAAGGGATCAAAATCGAGAACCGCACTCATGCGCCGGTTGATTTTGATACTGACCTGCCCTCCACCATTACCGCACACGATGCCGGTTATATCGATCAGAGCCTGGAGCAGATCGTTGGTCTGCAGACTGACAAGCCGCTGAAGCGCGCCATCATCGCCAACGGCGGTATCAAGATGGTTAAAACTTCTTGCGAAGTGTACGGTCGTCAACTGGACCCGATGGTCGAGAAGATCTTCACCGAATACCGCAAGACTCACAACCAGGGCGTGTTTGACGTTTACACCAAAGACATCCTGAACTGCCGCAAGTCTGGTGTTATCACCGGTCTGCCGGATGCCTACGGCCGTGGCCGTATCATCGGTGACTACCGTCGTGTTGCCCTGTACGGTGTTGACTTCCTGATGGCCGACAAACTGGCCCAGTTCAAGTCCCTGCAAGCTGACCTGGAAAACGGCGTCAACCTGGAAGCCACCATCCGTCTGCGCGAAGAGATCTCCGAGCAGCACCGTGCCCTGGCACAGATGAAGGTGATGGCTGCCAAGTACGGTTGCGATATCTCCGTACCGGCCAAGAACGCTAAAGAAGCCGTACAGTGGACCTACTTCGCCTACCTGGCGGCAGTCAAGTCCCAGAACGGTGCAGCCATGTCCTTCGGTCGTACCTCCAGCTTCCTGGATATCTACATCGAGCGTGACCTGCAGAAAGGCCTGATCACCGAGCAAGAAGCACAGGAGCTGATGGACCACATGGTCATGAAGCTGCGTATGGTTCGCTTCCTGCGTACTCCGGAATACGATTCACTGTTCTCCGGCGACCCGATGTGGGCGACCGAGACCCTGGCTGGTATGGGCGTTGACGGCCGTACTCTGGTCACCAAGAACAGCTTCCGTATGCTGAACACCCTGTACACCATGGGCCCGTCCCCTGAGCCGAACCTGACCATCCTGTGGTCCGAGAAGCTGCCGGTCGGTTTCAAGAAGTACTGTGCCAAGGTATCCATCGAGACCTCTTCCGTTCAGTACGAGAACGACGATCTGATGCGTCCGGATTTCAACAACGATGACTACGCCATCGCTTGCTGTGTATCCCCGATGATCGTTGGTAAGCAGATGCAGTTCTTCGGTGCTCGTGCCAACCTGGCCAAAACCATGCTGTATGCAATCAACGGTGGTATGGACGAGAAGCTCAAGATCCAGGTCGGTCCGAAAACCGAGATGGTCAAGTCCGAGTACCTCGACTACAACGACGTAATGGATCGTCTGGACCACTTCATGGATTGGCTGGCCAAGCAATACGTTGCTGCGCTGAACATCATCCACTACATGCACGACAAGTACAGCTACGAAGCCTCTCTGATGGCGCTGCACGACCGTGACGTATATCGCACCATGGCGTGTGGTATCGCTGGTCTGTCCGTAGCCGCTGACTCCCTGTCTGCCATCAAGTACGCCAAGGTCAAGCCGATTCGTGACGAAGATGGCGTTGCCATCGACTTCGAAATCGAAGGCGAATACCCGCAGTTCGGTAACAACGACGCTCGCGTCGATGATATCGCCTGTGACCTGGTTGAGCGCTTCATGAAGAAGATTCAGAAGCTGAACACCTACCGTGGTGCTGTTGCTACCCAGTCTGTTCTGACCATCACTTCCAACGTGGTATATGGCAAGAAGACCGGTAACACCCCGGATGGCCGTCGTGCTGGTGCTCCGTTCGGCCCGGGTGCAAACCCGATGCACGGTCGTGACCAGAAAGGTGCTGTTGCTTCCCTGACTTCCGTAGCCAAGCTGCCGTTCGCTTACGCTAAAGATGGTATCTCCTATACCTTCTCCATCGTACCGAATGCACTGGGTAAAGATATGGAAGCCCAGAAAGCCAACCTGGCTGGCCTGATGGACGGTTACTTCCACCACGAATCCAACGTAGAGGGTGGTCAGCACCTGAACGTTAACGTGATGAACCGTGAAATGCTGCTGGACGCCATGGAAAACCCGGAGAAATATCCGCAGTTGACCATCCGCGTATCCGGTTATGCCGTTCGCTTCAACTCTTTGACCAAAGAGCAACAGCAAGACGTCATCACCCGTACCTTCACTGCTTCTCTGTAATCGAGAGATAGTGAGCAAAAACCGGCGCCAAGGCGCCGGTTTTTTTATGCGTGCGATTCAGGGGGAGTAATCATCCCCTGTGAATCGCCTCCTGTTCCATCGCAACCACAACAGTTGTTACTGGGTATTCGAAGAAGATTAAGGGGAGGGGCTCACCAGGATTGACCTAGGCCCCGTCTGTAATGCGATTATGCTTTATTCGCGCTCTAAGGGGATAGGCGGTTGCTTTGCCTGCCATTGCATCAGTGTTGCTATGGCTCGTGGAACAGCTGATCAGGTTTAAGGGGTGAAGAGAGGCGCCATCGTGGGTATCAAGCAATACCCATAAGCCTGTGACTATGGAATCATTCTCTGCCTCTGCCTCTGCCTCTGCCTCTGCCTCTGCCTCTGCCTCTGCCTCTGCCTCTGCCTCTCTCAATGTGCAGTTGGGAGGGGGTCTGGTTTAGCCAGCCAGATATGTGTGAAGCTACAAACCCTGCTTGCAGAAACAACAAGGGCTGCACATTGTGCAGCCCTTGCCTCTGGAGAATAGCGGGTTGAGCGTGTCAGCTGGCCCAGGTGATGATGTGATCGATCCATTCACCCGCCTGATCCTCGTGAATGACTTTGCCACGGACGGATTGACCAGCCTGATGCATTGCGGAACGACTGCCGGTCAGCAGAGGATGCCACTCTGGAAGAGCGTCACCTTCAGACAGCAGGCGATATGCGCAAGTTGAGGGGAGCCAGTCATATTCGGTGATCTTGTCATGGGTGATCTGAAGACAGTCAGGCTCTTTTTTGAAACGATTGGCGTAATCAGAGCACTGACAGGTCTTGGTGTTAAGCAAATTGCAGGCGACATTGGTGAAAACCAGTTCGTCGGTATCTTCATCGATCAGCTTGTTGAGGCAGCATTTTCCGCAACCATCGCAGAGGGATTCCCATTCGGATTCAGTCATCTGCTGCAGACTCTTGGTCTGCCAAAAAGGGGCTTGCATCATACCGCTCACTTATTACACCTGATAAAACGCGTGGTTATACCCCTTGTTACCCGGTATTTCAAGGAGAGGGTCACTCCGGTGGGCAAATTGTCGTGATCAGCTCAAATGAATGCAATGACTTTCAGCCTCATCATATTGCTCAAACGGGTTCGCTGGTGGGCAGGAAATCCCGCAGGTTTGAATACTTGGGCTGCATGATTGTCCAGTTCAGGTTTTATTTTCTGCTTCTTTATCCGTTACATCTTTTGATGTTTGTCTGCTTGCAGCAAGCAGGGTCAAATGATCTCCGATGCCTACCGTCAGGCTGTTGCAAGCTTGTCTTTCAAATAAAGCCGCTGGTCACATATTGTTTGCGCCCTTCTGTCACTGCGACCCGCGGGAGAGCCTGCGTAGGCGTTCGTTTTTGTCTTAATGATTGAGATAGATATCTTGCTCTGAATAGGCCAGCAGAGGTGTGCCGAGGTTAGTCCGTTTCGCGCCAAAGAAGCGGGTGAGTACGCCAGATTGCTGTCCCAGTCGCTGCAGCTTGACGTGATCCAGCTCGATCTGCTCAGGTAGCCAGGTAAATACGGCGGCGCAGTGACCATTGCCCAGACTGCGCTCCAGGGTTTGCTGCCAGTTCTTGATTTTGGGGCTATGTACCACCAGCACTCTCTTGGGATCGATACCTCGCTCTTCCAGACGGCTGACTGTGGGGCGTCCCGGCGGGGCGATCAACAAGATCCAGCCGGTATGAGCCTCCCCAAGCTTTGTCAGCTCGCTCAGAAACTGATCATCAGACTGGATAGTCACACCATAATGAGCCAACTCCGCTTTGCAGGCGGTTCTGGTTGGCCAGGGCTTGCTCATGACACGATTCATCGCAAAGGGCAGTGAGTGCAGGGGCTGGTTCATATATGGGGTTCCTGTATGAATATCCAAGCTGTATGCGCATACAGTAGTTCTATCCTGTGGCAGTGACAAGGTGTTTTTGCTGAAAAATGTGATGGTGTTGGCATGTGTCGTTAGTAAGGTTATGTTTTTAAACACTATTTAATATAAAGCTAGTTGGGTGTTTTTCGTACTATGGACAAACCTTGCGTAACCGCCCATGGTTATACAGGTCATTTATAGGAGGTGCCGCCATGGATATCAGTACCTTGCAACGTCTTGATGCCAACATCTTGCTGGGCATCATCAATGAGAAGCTAAGGCTTGAGTGCGACGGGTTGGAGGAGTTGCTGGCCTATTATGATATGAGTGAAGAGCAGTTGGCAGGACGTCTGGATCAGATTGGGTACCATTACGATCCATTGAGTAATCAGTTCAAGGCACATCTTTAAGGGTGCAATGATTGCTTCATATTTATACGGTAATTTTTCAGGCACATTGAAACCGGTTTCAATGTGCCGTCTTGCTGCCTATTTTCAGGGATTTTCAAGGCTTGGCAATCTCTGAAAACCTATTCATGCCAGAATATTTTTATTGTTTCATTAAGCTTATGATAATAAAGGGAATGTTTGTTTTTGTGCGATCAATTTAAGGAAAGGGTTTTCAAGCTTTTCAGGCTGTTTTTATCGGTTAAAGTGTGACTTGCGTTAACTTTTAATTCTGCCGCTTTAGTTAGTATTCTCACGCCGGTACATATTTTGAGATAACAACAGCGCCGGTCCCGCAAGCGGGATAACAATTTTATTTGTAACGAAGGAATATGGTTTATGGCTACCAAGAAGAAGACAGACCAGGATCTCCAACTGGATAAAGATCAGCTCAAGGCGAGTATCGTGCGTCACCTGCGTTCTACCTTGGGAACAAGCGAGCAGAAAGCCTCTCCCGAAGCGTGGTGGAAAGCCACTGCTGCGGCTGTCAATGAACAGGTGTACGAGCGCCTGACCCGCACTCAGCAGACTCATTTCAAGAAAGATACTCGTGCGATTCACTATCTCTCTGCTGAATTCCTGATGGGACGATTGACTTCCAACAACCTGCACAACCTCTCCCTCTACAAGACTTGCGAAGAGGCGCTGGGCGAACTCGGTCTGGAACTGACCGACCTGTGCGAACAAGAGCCGGACATGGCACTTGGCAACGGCGGCCTGGGTCGTCTGGCTGCCTGCTTTATCGACTCGCTGGCCACTCTGAACTATCCGGCGGTTGGTTACGGTATCCACTACGAACACGGTCTGTTCCGTCAGGAAATCCAGGATGGCCGCCAGATCGAGCGTCCGGACTCCTGGCGTGAATATGGCAACCCCTGGGAGATCTGCCGCCCCGAATCGGTGCAAGAAGTGCCGCTCTATGGCTACGTCGAGACCGTGTTTGGTGACAATGGCGGCCTGAAGAAGGTATGGCACGCTGGTCGCAAGATTAAAGGGGTGCCTTGGGATATTCCGGTGGTCGGTTTTGGCGGTCACACCGTCAACATCCTGCGTTTGTGGGAATCCCGCGCCTCCGAGTTTTTCGACTGGGACGTGTTCAACGCCGGTGGTTACATCGACTCCCAGGCTGAGAAAGCCCAGGCCGAGACCATCTCCAAGGTGCTGTATCCGAACGATGAGACCGATGCAGGTAAAGAGCTGCGTCTGATCCAGCAGTACTTCTTCTGTGCTTGCTCCATCAAGGACATCATGCGCCGCTACAAGCGGGTCCATGGCAGTGACTTCAGCAACTTTGCCGCGCAAATTGCCATTCAGCTCAACGATACTCACCCGACTGTCGCCATCCCGGAACTGATGCGGGTGCTGGTGGATGAGGAAGATTTGAACTGGGATGCCGCTTGGGCTATCTGCTATCAGGTCTTCTCTTATACCAACCACACTCTGCTGCCGGAAGCGCTGGAGAAGTGGTCGGTCAGCCTGTTCGAGAAAGTACTGCCTCGCCATCTGGAGGTGATTTACGAGATCAACGCCCGCTTCCTGAACGAGTTGGTCGAGCCCAAGTGGCCGGGCAACGATGCTATCAAAGCCAAGCTCTCCATCATCGAAGAGGGAGATGTGCGCAAGGTTCGCATGGGCAACCTGTGCGTGATCGGTTCGTCCAAAGTGAACGGTGTGGCCGAGATCCACTCCAAGCTGGTGAAGGAAGATCTCTTCCCCGAGTATGCCGAGCTGTGGCCGGAAAAAATGTGCAACGTGACCAACGGGGTGACCCCGCGTCGCTGGCTGCTGGCGTGCAACCCGGAACTGGCTGGCCTCTACAACGAAGTAGTGGGCAAGGAGTGGCCGCTGCAACTGGACAAACTGCGTGGCGTGGTGAAGTTTGCCGACGACAAGGCGTTCCAGCAGCAGTTCATGACCATCAAGCGTCACAACAAAGAGAAGCTGGTCAAGGTCATCAAAGACGAAACCGGTATCGATGTCAGTGCCGAGGCGATCTTTGACGTTCAGATCAAGCGTCTACACGAGTACAAGCGCCAGCAGCTGAACCTTATTCACATCATGGCGCTCTATCGTCGCCTGCTGGCCAACCCGGACTATGACATGCACCCACGCGTCTTTATCTTCGGCTCCAAAGCTGCGCCCGGTTACAAGCTGGCCAAAGACATCATCTATGCCATCAACAAGCTGGCGGATCGGGTCAATAACGATGCTCGTATCCAGGGCAAGCTGAAAGTGGTGTTCATGCCGAACTACCGCGTGAGTCTGGCCGAGAAGCTGATCCCGGCGGCAGATGTCTCCGAGCAGATCTCCACTGCAGGTTATGAAGCATCCGGTACCGGCAACATGAAGATGGCACTCAACGGTGCAATCACCATCGGGACGCTGGATGGAGCCAACATCGAGATCGCTGAAGAGGCGGGTGCCGAAAACTGTGCCATCTTCGGTCTGAACGTGGACGAAGTGAAGTCGCTGAAGGCGCGCGGTTACAACCCGTATGACTTCTACTATGCCAACTCCGAGCTCAAAGCCGTGCTGGACTGGTTTGATACCGACTACTTCACGCCTGGTCGTCCGGGTGAGCTGGCCTCCATCAAGCGCTCATTGTTGGAAGGGGGAGACCCTTACCTGACCTTGGCGGACTTCCAGTCCTACTCGGATGCACACAAGCTGATCGATACTTGGTATCGGGATCCGGCACTGTGGGCGAAGAAGGCCATCATCAACTCGGCCACCATGGGCAAGTTCAACTCCGACCGCTCTATTCAGGACTATGTGGATCGGATCTGGGATCTGAAGGCCTGCAACATCGGCTAATCGGATTCATAAATGAGAAAACCCCCGCAATGCGGGGGTTTTTGTTTATTGGGGGGGAGGTGGATCAGAGGATATCGCCAACGAAGTAGGCCAGCAGGGCGAGCAACACGGTAAAGACCACGTTCAGAGCCATACCGGCTTTCATCATCTCCCTTTGGCGGATGTGGCCACTGGCAAAGACGATGGCATTGGGCGGTGTGGCGACTGGCAGCATAAAGGCACAGGAGGCACCGATAGCGATCAACACCGACATCACCACAGGTGATACACCCAGCGCCTCGGCGACACCGGCAAACAGGGGAACCAATAGCGCGGCGGTAGCTGTGTTGGAGACCAGTTCGGTCAGAAACACCACGAAGGCGGCCAGCATAAGCAACACGACAAAAATGTTGGCGTTGGAGAGCACGGCCGACAAATGGCTGGCCAGGAAGGCGCTGGTACCAGTGGCCTTGAGAATGGCGCTCAGGGTCAGACCGCCGCCAAACAGCATCAGCACGCCCCAGTCGGTGTTCTGGTTGACGTCATCCCAGCTTGCGACACGGCTGACTACGATGGCTACGATGGCGCCCATGGCAATCAGGGTGTCGAGTTGCGGAATACCGCCAAAGGCGTTGGAGATGGGTTGTGAGCCGATCCAGAGCACAACGGTGGTCAGGAAGATTGCCAGCGTCACTTTACGCTCGCGGGTCCAGTTGATGGTGACATCCTGGATCTCGACGCGGTGGCTGAGACGCGGGCGGGTTACCAGATAGAGCAGGGCAATGCCGCAGGGCATCAGGATCAGCACTACTGGAACACCGAATTTCATCCAGTCAGTGAAGCCAATCCCCATCTGGGCGGCAGCGATGGCGTTGGGTGGGCTACCCACCAGGGTACCGATGCCGCCGATACTGGCGCTGTAGGCGATCCCCAGCAATACGAAGACGAAGGTGGCACGCTCTTTTTTGCTATCGAGGCGTGCCAGCATTCCGATCGCCAGTGGCAGCATCATGGCGGTGGTAGCGGTGTTGCTGATCCACATCGACATGGCGGCTGTGATGGTAAAGAGCAGGATGACGCCCCAACCCAGATGACCATTGGCCAGGTGCATCACCTTGCCTGCCATCAGGGTATCCAGTCCCTGTTTTGAGAGGGCTGCTGCGAGGGCGAAACCGCCAAAAAAGAGGAACAGGATTGGGTTGGCAAAATCGGTGAGGGATTTGCTCATGTCAAACACCCCGAGCACGGTAGCCAGCAGGGGTACCAGCAGTGCGGTGATGGTGACGTGCAGTGCTTCGGTCAGCCAGAGGATGGCGATAAAGACCAGAATACCCAGCCCCTTGTTGACCATGGGGTCAAACGGGAGCCAGGCGAGCATGGCACAAAGTAGCAAGACATCCAGGATGACGATCCCTGATTTGATGTCCAGCCAGCGAGATGGAGCAGAGGGTACAGCTGATGTGTGCATAATGTTCTCTCGGTTAATTTATGGTTGTTTTTGTGTTGCCGAGATTACATCCATTCACTTGTTTGAAACAGACTCACATGTTGAAAATCAGCCTCTACTCACATACTCATTGATAAAAATGAGGAAATGAACACATAAATAAAACATGTGCGAAATATAAATCAAACATCCATGAACTGTTCCAGCCATTGCTTGAACATGCTCTTGGGCAAGGAGCCATTTATCTGGTTCACCAGTTTGCCCTGTTTGAAGACCATCAGGGTGGGGATGCTGCGAATGGCGTAACGGGCGGCAATGGTGCTCTGCTGCTCGGTATCGACTTTGACAAAGCGCATCCGTGGTTCGAGTTCATGGGCAACCTCATGAAATACCGGAGCAAACTGCTGGCAGGGGCCGCACCAGCTGGCCCAGAAATCGACCACGACCGGGATATCTGAGTTGATCAGGGTATCGAAGTTATCCGCCTTCCCGAGGCAAGGGGTCTGGCTGAACAGGAGGGCTTTGCAGCGCCCGCATTTGGCAGATGTATCGATATGGGTACCGGGCAGGCGGTTCCTGGTAAAGCAGTGGCTACAATAAGTAGTGATAAATGACATAATTGGTTCCTTCTAAATCAGCTCTGGCCGGGGATATGATGAGAAGCCAGAATGAAGCAATCGCGAAACAATAGCGAAATATCAGAGCAATAACGGTAACACAGTGCCCAGCGGGAGTGGATAATTCCCCCAGGGTTCATTGCCTAACCGGATAATTCAGCGACCACCAGATGAGAGTCGAGACGGGATGAATAAAGGATCACGGAAAAACCGTGCTGTGCCAGGGCTGATCGTTGCCTTGCTGCTCGCCTTTTCGGGCTACTGCTGGCAGTCGCTCAGTCAGCAGCAACAGGCCCACGACCTGAACGACGCGGCCGAGGTGGTGCTGAACCGGATCAACGCCGATACCGTCTATCTGCTTGGGCGGGAGCAGGCCAATGACAGCAATGTCCAGCAGCGCCTGAACCAGTTATCCATCACCCTTGACGGTTTTGTACGGGAAGTCAGAAGCGATCCCGAGCTGGTGCAAGACGATCTCTCCCAGGCACTGCTTGAGGACATGGACACCTATCTGATGGCGCTGGCCAGGCTTCATGCCATTGAGATGGCTATCGAGTATCTCAATGCGCCCCTGCAGGCCCAGATTAAAAAGGTGCGGGGGATAAGCCCGTCAGACAGTGCGCTTCATCGCGACCTGGAGGAGCTGGCGCAACTGAGCAACTATCTGCAGCGCAGTTGGGACAAACGTGAACAGACTACGCTGGATCAGCTGCAACAGCAGTTGCAATCCCGTTATGGCAACTTGCCGGAGATCGCGACCCTGATCCGCCTGAGCAAGGAGATGAGCCAGCAGGTGATGGCCTATCACACCTTGCGTTACCAGCTCATCGACATGCATGTGATCGAGAGTTTGGTGCGCTGGAAACTCGACAAGCTGGAGCGCGCCTCCTCTTTGATGAATCGCTTTTATCTGATGGTGCTGTGCGGAGCTTTGATCTGCTTTGCGCTGGTGGCCTTCACCCTGTGGCGCCGTAACCAGAAGCTGAGCGAACTGTCGCGCCAGACCGGCTTGCTGGCCCAGGCCAAAAGCGATTTTCTGGCCAACATGAGCCACGAGATCCGCACCCCCATGAATGCCATCATAGGTTTTAGCTCGCTGGCACTGCAGACTGAACTGGATCAACAACAGCGGGACTATCTGGGCAAGATCAAATCCTCATCCGATACCCTGCTGCTGCTGATCAACGACATCCTTGATTTGACCAAGGTGGAGTCCGGCAAGCTGACGTTGGAGGAGATCGACTTCGATCTCAGCGAGCAGCTCGATTCGCTGGCGGGCATGTTTGCCGATCTGGCGGAGCGCAAACACGTGGAGGTGGTTATTCGCAAGTCACCGGAGGTACCGGTCTTCTTGCGTGGAGATCCCCTGCGATTGGGACAAGTGCTGGTCAATCTGGTGAACAACGCCATCAAGTTTACCGAACGCGGTGAAGTCGAAGTCTGCATCGAGCTGGCCAATCCTCACCCAATGCGGATCCGCTTCAGTGTGCGCGATACCGGCATCGGCATTGCCGAAGAGAAGCAGACCCAACTGTTTCAGGCGTTTACTCAGCTGGAGGCGGGTAATACCCGCAAATATGGCGGCTCGGGTCTTGGGCTCAATATCTCCCAGCGTCTGGTGGAGCTGATGGGGGGGCGGATCACCGTAGAGAGCAAGCCTGGCGTCGGCTCTCTGTTCAAGTTTGATATTCCGATGGCGCAGGCGGTCTACGGCGTCGCTGGACGGAAAGTCTTCTTCGAAAACCAGCCGCTGGTGATGGTGATGGATGACAACGAACTGGTGCTGGATCTGGCCCGGGACATTCTGACTCGGGCTGGTGTGCGGGTGCTGCCGGTCAACTCCCTTTCTCGTGCCCGTCAGCTGCTCCGTGAAGAGGGACCGAATCTGCGGTTGGCGATCCTCGACTGGCGCATGGGCCAGGAGGACGGGCTCGATCTGGCGCTGGAGATGTATCAGCACAGCCAGTGGCGGCGGATCCCCATCCTGATGATCAGTGCCTGGGCCAGAGAGGGGCTGCACGCCCGGATGGACAGCATGGGGCTGACCCATTTTCTGCCCAAACCGATGACCGAAAATGCCCTGCTGGCCAAGGTGGACGAACTGCTCAACGGCAGCTCTTACGAGCTCAACCTGCGCAAGGCCGAGGCACAGGGGGATCAGCAACACTTCAAATCCCTGTTGCAGGGTACCCGAGTGCTGTTGGCGGAAGACAACCGGGTCAATCAGCAGCTCATCATCGAGTATCTGCGGCGCGTCGATGCGGTGGTGTGTGTGGTCAGCAATGGTCGGGAGGCGGTGGAGCGGGTCGCCGAGCAGCCTTTTGACGTGATCCTGATGGATTTGCAGATGCCAGTACTGGACGGACTCGATGCCACCCGCCAGATCCGCAAGATGGTCGACAAGCACGATGTGCCCATCATTGCCCTCACCGCCAGTGCCATGCCCGGTGACAAGGAGCGTTGCCTGGGGGTGGGGATGAATGGCTATGTCACCAAGCCGGTGAGCAAGCTGGATCTCTACAACAACCTGCTGCAGTGGGTAAAGCCGCAAGGGGTGGAGCAGGCGGGGATCATGGAGGTGAAACCGCCGGATATGATCGGGATCCTCGATCTGCAGGATGCACTCAAGCGGCTGGAGCAGGACAAGGAGGCGTTGCAGATCCTGTTCAAGCTGTTCATGTCGGAGCACAAGGACGATCTGTGGGAGATCCGCTCCGCCCTGCGCCGTCAGCAGCCCGAGGTGGCCAGCAAGCTGCTGCACACCCTCAAGGGGGTGTCTGCCAATATCTCGGCGGCCCGTCTGCAATTGGTGGCTGGCGAGCTGGAGTGGCGCCTGCGGCAAAACGAGGTGCTAAGCGAGACGGATCTGGAGCAGTTGCAACAGGTGTTCAGCCAGACCCGGGAAGAGGTGTCACACTTCCTGTTGACCGGTGAGCAGCATGAAAATTCGTATAATCCCTATTCATCAGGGGATGATCGCATGTCACAGTGAATTAAATAGTAATTATTCTCAACCATCCCGGTTCGGGATATGATGAGCTTTCGTTCGAATCGCCTCCAGCCGGAGGCGATTGTTTTCATTCTTCTATTTCTGCGTGGCTTCTCTGATGGCCGCTCCTTGGAGCGGTCACGGGCAGAGAGCGCTAAAGGTTGGTGGTGTGAGCGTATTTCTACGATTGAGCTGGTTTTTCAAGGAGCAGTGGCCCCGTTATCTGGCTGCCATCTCCCTGCTGCTGATGGTGGCCCTGTTGACCGTTATTCCGCCCAAAGTGGTGGGCTGGGTGGTGGATGGCATCACCAGGGGCGGTCTCGACAATGGTACCTTGATGCGCTATCTGGCGGGGCTGTTTGGTCTGGGTGTGCTGATTTATCTGCTGCGCTACGTCTGGCGGGTGATGCTGTTCGGTGCCTCTTACCGTCTGGCCTATGTGTTGCGCAATCGCCTGTTCAGTCATTTCACCCGGATGAGCCCCGATTTTTATCAGCGCCACCGTACTGGCGATTTGATGGCCCATGCCACCAATGACATTCAGGCTGTGGAGATGACCGCTGGCGAAGGGGTGCTGACTCTGGTGGACTCCATCATGGTCGGGGTATTGGTGCTCTCCATCATGTGCAGCCAGTACTCCTGGCAGCTGACGCTGGTCTCCTTGCTGCCGCTGCCGGTGATGGCCTATTTCATGAATCGCTTCGGCACCCAGATCTACACCCAGTTCAAGGCGGCGCAAGGGGCCTTCTCCAGGCTCAACAACAAGACCCAGGAGGCTCTTTCCGGCGTGCGGGTGCTGAAATCCTATGCGGTTGAATCGCTGGAAGATGAGGGCTTTGCCGAGCTGACCAAACAGGCGGGGGAGCGCAATATGGCGGTGGCCCGCATCGATGCCAAGTTCGATCCGGTCATCTATCTCTGTATCGGTTGCTCCTACTTCCTCGCGGTGGCGGGGGGCAGTGTGTTGGTGCTGCAGGGTGAGTTGACCCTGGGTGAGCTCACCAGCTTCACCATGTACCTCGGCCAGCTGATCTGGCCGATGTTTGCCATCGCCTGGCTGTTCAACATCATCGAGCGGGGCAGCGCCGCCTACTCCCGTATCGAAAGCCTGCTTGGGGAGCGCAGCGATATCGAAGAGCCCGCCCAGCCGGCGGTGTTTACCTCGGCCTTTCCTTTGCAGATCAAAGGGGTGAGCTATCAACTTGAGCAGCGCACCCTGCTTGCGGATATCGACGTTACCCTCAAGCAAGGGGGGATGCTCGGGGTGGTGGGGCGCACCGGGGCAGGCAAGAGCTCCCTGCTCAAGCTGTTGATGCGCCTTGCCAATCCGACTCACGGTTCGATTGTCATGGGGGGCGTACCGATTGACCAGTTGCCGCTCGCCACACTGCGCAGCCAATTTGCATATGTGCCACAGGAGCCATTCCTGTTTTCCACCACCATCGCCGCCAATATCGCCCTGGGCAAACCCGATGCGAGCCGCGAGGAGGTCGAACGGGTGGCACGCATTGCCTGTGTCCACGATGATATCGTGCGTTTCCCCAAGGGTTATGAGACCGAGGTGGGGGAGAAAGGAGTGACCCTCTCCGGCGGCCAGAAACAGCGGCTGGCTATTGCCCGCGCCCTGCTGCTGGATGCGCCCATTCTGGTGCTCGATGATGCGCTCTCGGCGGTGGATGCCCACACCGAGCAGCAAATTCTGCATGCCCTCAAAGCCCATCGTCGCACCCTGATCCTGGTCAGCCATCGCATGACGGCGGTGGAGCAGGCCGACGAGATCCTGGTGCTGGAGCAGGGGACCGTTAGCGAGCGGGGTCATCACGGTGCCCTGATGGCGCACAATGGCTGGTACGCAGATATGGTGCGTTACCAGCGTCTCGAAGAAGCGGTGGAGGAGAGCCTGTGAATCCGACCATTAAACGACTGCTCGCCTACTGCGCCCAGTATCCTCGTTGGCTGATCCAGGCGGGGATCTGTTTGCTGCTCGCCACCGGCGCCGAAGTGGCCGGGCCGCTGCTGATCAAGCTCTTTATCGATGACTATCTGGCGCCGCGCAATATCGTGCTGCCCACCATAGCCCTGATTGCAGCGGGCTATCTGGGCTTGCAGGTACTCTCGGCGGCGGGCTTCTATTTGCAATCCCTGCGCTTTAACCGTATCGCCCAGGCGGTGGTGCAAACCTTGCGCGAGCAGGTGTTTGCCACCGCTATCCGGTTGCCGGCCCGCTACTTTGACAAGCATCGCTCCGGCTCGCTGATTTCCCGCATCACCAACGACACCGAGGCGATCATGAACCTCTATGTGCAGGTGATCGGCTTGCTGGTGCAAAAAGTGGTGCTCTTGTGCGGCATCCTCATCTCGATGGCGCTGCTGGATCTGCGGCTGATGCTGGTCTGCTCCCTGCTGCTGCCCGCAGTGGGTGGGGTGATGTGGCTCTACCAGAAACTGAGCGTGCCGGTGGTGCGAGCGACCCGCAGCCTGCTTTCCGACATCAACAGCCGCCTCAACGAGTCGCTGCAGGGGATGCCGGTGATCCAGGCGATGGTGCAGGAGCGCCACTTTGCCAACGCCTTTGCCGAGGTGAACCAGCAACACTGGTCGGCACGGATCAAGAGCCTCAAGATCAACGGCATTTTGCTGCGTCCGCTCATCGATCTCTTCTACATGATGGTGCTGATTGGCCTGTTGGCGCTGTTCGCCCACGAGGGGGTGAGCCACGCTGGTGCCATTCAGGTAGGGGTGCTCTACGCCTTTATCAGCTATTTGGGCCGGATGATCGAGCCGCTCATCGAGATGACCAACCAGCTTAACCAGCTGCAGCAGGCGATGGTGGCGGGGGAGCGGGTCTTTGCCCTGCTCGATGAAACCCGCGAAAGCACCGAGGGCGAGATGATCCCGCTGGAAGGACGGGTCAGTTTCGAGCGGGTGAGCTTCTCCTACGATGGCGAGCAGCAGGTGCTGCGGGAGGTCAGCTTTGCCGCAAAACCGGGCCAGATGCTGGCGCTGGTGGGCCATACCGGCAGCGGCAAGTCCACCATCATCAGCCTGCTGATGGGCTTCTATCCGCTGGATCAGGGGCAGATCCGCTTCGATGATCACGCACTGGATACTCTGTCGCTGGCGGCGGTGCGCCGCAGCATCGGGTTGGTGCAGCAGGATCCCTTTATCTTCGTCGGCACTCTGGCGGAGAACCTGCGTCTCGGCCGCGCCGGCATAGATGACGCGCGGCTCTGGCAGGCGCTGAGCGAGGTGCAGCTGGCCGAGTTTGTGCACAGCTTGCCACAGGGGATCAACACCCTGATGGAGGAGGGTGGCAAGAACCTCTCCGCCGGTCAGCGGCAACTGCTCTCCTTTGCCCGTGCACTGGTGGGAGATCCGCGTATCCTCATTCTGGATGAAGCGACGGCCAGCGTGGACTCCCAGACCGAGTTGGCGCTGTCGCAGGCGATCTCTGCTGCCCGTCGTGGCCGCACCACCATCGCCATCGCCCACCGCCTCTCGACCATCGTCGATGCGGACGAGATCCTGCTGCTCTCCCGCGGTCAGGTGAGCGAGCGGGGTACCCATGGTGAGTTGATGGCCCTCGGCGGTCACTATGCCCAGCTGTTCGAGATGCAGAGTCAGGGGGCTTGGCTCGAAGAGAAGCGCGCCTGATCGGCACATTTGCTGTAACAGCGACATGAGCGAAAAGAGGGAACCGGTGCGGTTCCCTCTGTTTTTTTGGGTTGGGCAAAAGGTCGTAACCGTGATCCCTGTGCTTGTCGAATGGCGCAGATGCAGGCAACATGTTGTTTACATTAACTCATCGGATCAGTTCGCATATGGATTTGCAACGCTTCAAAGCCAATCTGGCGCTCCGGCTGTTTGCCTGGCGCTACATTCCCGTCATCGGGTTTTGTGCCCCGATCATCGAAGAGATGAACGCCAAGGCGCTGCGCATTCGCATTCCCCTTGGCTGGCGTACCCGCAACCATCTGGGCAGCATGTATTTTGGCGCGCTGGCGACCGGCGCCGATCTGGTGGGCGGTCTGCTGGTGATGGAGAAGGGGCGGCAGCGGCGCAAGAAGGTGCACTTCGCCTTCAAGGATGTGCAGGGGGAGTTTTTGAAACGACCGGAGGGGGATGTGCAGTTCGACTGTGCAGCGGGGGAGGAGATTGACGCCATGATCGACGAATCGCTGGCAAGCGGTCAGCGCATCAATCGCCCCATCCGGGTGGTGGCCACCTGTCCGTCATTGAACGGGGATGAGGCGATGGCGCGTTTTGTGCTGACCCTGTCGATCAAGGCCAGCTAGCGGGTTGCCGGAGAGTGGCTCCCCGAAACGGGTTTAGCCAATCTCCGGGCTGACGCCCTCTTTCACCACGACCTTCATGCCGTTGAAGTTGACCACCTGTTCGGCCACGATCTTGCAGCGCTTGCGGGTCTCCACCTGACCGTCCACCTCGACCAGCCCTTCGGCGACGAGCGCCTTGGCGGCGCCGCCACAATCGGCCCACCCCTGATGTTTGATAAGGTCACACAAGGCAACGAAGGGGTGACCTTCGAGCAGAAACGTCTCCATGGGAAATCCTCTAGATGGATGAATGCCGGATACAGCAGGGCGACTATTTTAGGCAGTTCGCTCAGGCAAAGAAAGGAAGAGGGGCCACTCGCTGCGAAAAAGTGGCCGATTGTTCTTGAGGTGGCGCTTTCGCAAGTCCTGATGGAGAGGTGAGAGGGCCAACCGTGACGTATCGTGACGCACCTCGTCCCTGCTGGTGTGCCCACACTCTCTCCTGACTGTTAGGATCGGGCCACTCTCTATGGCCCAAGGAACTTCCCATGACACTATCCCGCCTGCTGCTGGCATGCAGCGCCCTGACTCTGTGCGGTGTCGCGCAGGCCAGTACTCCGGTGCAGGTCTCGCTGCCCGGGGTCAATTTGCCCGCGTCCCATCAGGTGGAAGGGGCGCGCGCCTCGCTGCTCTACGGTCGGACCGGTCAGGTGAAGGGCATTGATCTGCCGATCTTCGCCCTCTCCGATGTGGATCAGTTCAGCGGCCTGCAGCTCGGGGTATTCCTGGGTGCTGGTCGGGTGCGCCACCAGTTTGGCGGGGTCGCCATCAACGCCATCAACTGGCACGAAGGGCAGGATACCGGCGTCAATCTGGGGCTGGTCAACCTGACCAACAATGTGCAGGGGCTTAACTGGGGGGCGGTCAATATCGCCAAGGGCAATGCGCTGGCCAACGTCGGCTTCGTCAATTATGCCGAGCGTACCACCTTCCAGATTGGCTTTATCAATGCGACCAAGCACCTCGATGGCTTGCAGATCGGGCTGGCCAACTATGCCGCCAACGGCGTTTTCCCCATTCTGCCGCTGGTGAACTTCCAGAAATCGTTCTGAGTGGGCGGTTCGCTTTGCGTTAAGGGCCTCTGCTGATTACCCTGTGCCTCTTGCAACTTGTGACAGGCGAACAGAGGTAATTGATGACGGCAGGGCAGATGAGTGCAATCGGGATCGGCTGGGATGTGCGTGGCTGGCAGGGCAGTGCCCAGGCGGTGGCCGTGGTGGGCTGGCAGGCCGACTCCAACCGCCTGCACTGGTTCGGGGTGTCGCCGCTGTTTCGTCTGAGCTCGCGGGTGGCGCCGGATCTGGCCGCTCTACTGCGTCCCGCCCTGCAAAACGAGCTGACCCTGATGCAGGTAGAAGCCTGCCCGCAACTGGCGCTCGGTATCGATGCGCCGCTCGCCTTTCCCCGTGCCTTGCGGGATCTGCTCAACGGCCAGCCACATAGCTGCGCCGTGCCCGAACGGGAGATAGACAACCCCTACGCCTATCGTGACTGCGAGCGCTGGTTGTATCAGCAGTACGGCAAGAAGCCGCTGTCGGCCACCTTCGACCGGCTCGGTAACAATGCAACCCTGGCGCTCTCCATGCTGCCGCAGCTCTCGGATCTGCAACTGGTGCCGACCGTTGCCCCGAAGGCCAGTCGTGCCGTGCTGGAGGTCTATCCGGCATTGGCCAAAGTGGGCGGCAAGGCCTCCCCGGCACGGCCCGAGCTGGCGGCCTTACTGCCTGCGGACGTGCTGGTCGGCACCGATCGCTACGATGCGGCGCTCTGCGCCCTGATGGCGCTGCAATATGCCGCTGGTGGCAAGGTGACGGTATTGCCTGAGCTGATTTCGCCACCCAGTGACATGCCGTGTGATGAGGGATGGGTCTATCACTTTGCTCGTCATGGCGTTGAGCACAACGGCATGTGATGGACGGTGACGCGGCGCATCATGGCGCCGCTCATCCTGTCGACGCGGGCCAAATGGCGCAAAAAACCTGTCTTTAGTCAGGAAATTGCCTGTTCATCCCGCGCCAAGGTGGCGCATCGTTATCTTCATCCGATATATTGCCCACCTTGCTGATCCTTTGCTGTGGTATTCCCGATGAAATCCGTTCTCTCTATTCAGTCCCACGTGGTCTTTGGTTGTGCCGGCAACAGCGCGGCCGTCTTCCCCATGCGTCGCCTCGGTATGGATGTATGGCCCATCAACACGGTGCAGTTTTCCAACCACACCCAATATGCCCAGGGGTGGCAGGGAATGGCGATGCCGGCGGGTCATATCAGTGCGCTGGTGAAAGGATTGGGCAATATCGCGGTGTTGAGCCAGTGTGACGCCGTGCTGAGCGGCTACCTTGGCTCCGCTGAGCAGGGGGACGAGATCCTGACCGTGGTCAACGCCGTCAAGGCGGCCAACCCCGATGCCATCTACTTCTGCGACCCCGTGATGGGTCACCCGGAGAAGGGGTGTATCGTCGCTCCCGGCGTCACCCGTTTCCTGACCGAGCAGGCGCTGCCGGTGGCCGACATGATGGCCCCCAACCTGCTGGAGCTGGAGACCCTCTGCGATACCCATCTGGCTGATCTGGATCAGACCCGCGCTGCCGCACATCAGCTGCTGGCCCGCGGCGTCAAGCTGGTGCTGGTCAAGCATCTCGGTCGTGCGGCAGAGGACTCCAGCCGCTTCGAGATGCTGCTGGCCACCCCGCAAGGGGATTACTTGATTGCCCGTCCGCTTTATGACTTTGCCCGCCAGCCGGTGGGGGTGGGCGATCTTATCAGCGCCCTGATGCTGGCGAATTTGCTGGCCGGTCACGATGCGGTCAGCGCGTTCGAGCGCACCAACGCCTCGGTAGATGCGGTGCTGCAGGAGACCTGGCGTCAGCAGGCTTACGAGCTGCAACTCATCGCCGCGCAAGATGCCTTCGCCCTGCCAGAGGTTGCGGTGCGAGCGGTGAAACTGCCCTGAGTCAGCGCGGACGTTCGTCTATCCCGACAAGGGATGGGATGCTGT